>CAZRQE010000104.1:0-10923 GCA_964602175.1 uncultured Gemmatimonadaceae bacterium
GGTGCGGGGCGCGGTATTGGTCTGCGCGCGGGTCGGACCGGACGAGTTTTCGGCTAGCCTGCGGAAGGCGGGGGTGGCGGCGGCGGTGAAGCGACTCATGCGTGGCCTCGGTTGTAGCTGAATGGGCGGTTGGCGCGGCAGCTAGCAGGATGCTTCCGGTGGCACGCCGCCGCAATCACTGCCGAACCGGCACCTCGCCGCGTTGTCGGCTCGCCGATGTCGTTTCGCGCCAACGAAAACGCGCCTGCCGGGGTCCGGGGCTGACGCTGGATGGTGCGCGCAGTGCGTCGCTCGTTACACGCTCCGTCCCAGAGTTGCATCCAGCTCCCGAATCGTCTTCTCGTCCGACTCGGACCTCTCGATGATGCGATCGGCGAGGGCCTCCAGGTCGTCGAGCGGTGCCTCGCCCGCAAGGAACAATACCTGCGCATCGGCCAGTCCCGTCAGCGCGCGCCCAACCCGCTGGGCTTCGTCGACGAACTGCCGCCCGATGGCGGCCAGAGTCCCTTCCGCCTCGGCGATGACCATGTCCGCACGATCCGATAGATTCTCCAACCGCCGGGTCTCGGCCCTGTCCTGGTTGTAGCGATCCATGACCGCCAGACGAGCGTCACAATCGTTGTAGAACCGGAGGAGCACATCGGCGCGGCTGTCCAGCTTCCTCAAAGCCTCCCGCAGCTTGCCTTGCAGGCGAACGGCGACATCGCGCTGCCCCCGCGCAACGTCGGCCCCGTCGCCCGCCCGCTACGCGTCCTCGGGTGAGCGATTGGATGAGCGTTACCTTACGTGATAACCCAAGATCCCTCCCCACGGACGACGCTTCCGAGATGACGCCCACCACATACATCGAGACCTCCGTCGTGAGCTATCTCACGTCGCGGCCTTCGCGCGACATTATGGTGGTGGCGCTCCAGCAAGTAACCCGCGAGTGGTGGCAGAATGCGCGGGATCGATTCCACCTTACGGCGTCGGAACTTGTGATTCGCGAGGCTGGTCAAGGGGATCCGGATGCCGCGCGCGCACGTCTGGCGGCGCTCGAATGCGTCACGCTGCTCGATGCTACCGAAGACGCGGAGCAGTTCGCGAGCGCGCTCATTGACTCCGGGGCAGTCCCTCCCACGGCCGCGGCGGACGCGGCCCATATCGCCATTGCGGTCACGAACCGAGTCGACTACCTCGTGACATGGAACTTCCGCCACATTGCCAATGCAACCATGCGATCCCGGATCGAAGCGGTGTGTCGTAGCGCGGGGTACGAGCCTCCCGTCATATGTACTCCATATGAGTTGATGGAGCATCACCATGGAGAACCCTAGAAACGACGCCGTCATCGCTGCGGTCCGGGCGGGCAGGAGCGACTCCGTAATCGCCGCAGTCCGGGAAGCAAGAGACGCCTACGCGGCCCTGCACGGCCACGACATCACAGCCATTTTCAAGGACCTTCGGGCCTCCCAGGAGGCTGCAAGCCGCGCGTATGTCCGCAATGTCGAACCGTTGGCCGAAGCGATGGAATCGGCTGCCACTCAGTATTCCACGGTGATTCAGCAATTGGCGGTATCGCTCGGTCCCTTCTACGAGCGCCTGAGTGAACTTTCCGAGGCCTGGGCTCCCTACCTGGTCAAGTGGGCGGAACTCGCCCCTCGTCTTGCCGAGTGGAGCCGGACCGTCGACGCCTTGAACGAGGTGGGATGGCTCCCGTATCACTCCGCACCCTGCCACTACGTCAACGCATGCGGAGACGACCTTGACCTCCTGGACACCCGTTTCGCCGAATACTACCGAGCCGAGTGGAGTGAGATCCGCGGCGATATGGAGTCGCGCCTCGGAGGCTATCACATCGACGATGAAGCCAGAGCAACGTTCCGCGAGGCCCTCGCGGCCCATGAGGCCGGACTGTACCGGTGCGTCTGCCGCGTTCTTTTTCCAGAAATCGAGAGGGTGATCGATGCCGGCTCTGGCTCGCAACGCCTGCTCGAGAAGCTGACCGGATCGGGTGACCTGGCGGACTATGCCTTCCGGGAGAGATTCGGTTATGTGCTCTTCGGACGACTTGTGAAGCACGTGTACAAGTCGGGTAGGCGAGAGAGGTTCGAGCGGGATCCGGTCCCGAATCGTCACGCTGCAGTGCATGGTTTGGTGTCGTATTCAACCCACAAGCACAGCATGAACATGTTGATCCTGACGGACTACGTCTTCCAGATACTGCCTCACGATGACGATCCTCCGGCGTAGTCGGTCTCGGGTATCCGTCAGGGCAGCGGTGCGCACAAGGGGTGTCCTTGGCGTGCGCATCTACCTAACCGTATGTATTGCCACGCCTTATGAATGCGCATGAACGGGGCCAGGGCTCGCGGAGAGTGCGCATCGCTCGGCCTTCTCGACCCGTCGCGGGGCGGGTCTGGGAGCGGTGATCACTGGAGTTCATATCCGGCAACATTCCGTTCATTCCCTTCTGAAGTCGTTGGGAAATAATGATTTACGATTCCATGGAACCTTTTCATATTACCTCTTGGGATTTCATAAGAGGGTCGGGCCTGCGACCGGGGACCGCAAAGAAGCATTGACGACATGTTTCGGATAGCCATGCCCGGTGGCGGTGCCGTCGTCACCCACTCCGACCAGGAGCAGGCCGCCATTCCGTTCGCGAAGGCGGCAACGATGTTGACGATCTGGTTGCGCAGTGCGCGGCGGCCGACCGGTCTTCGCGGCCGGAGCCAAGATCCCACGCGGACTTGATTCTGGACGGGAAGTTTGCCGTCCAATCACCCCAGCTCCCAGAACTCCCCGTCCAGCCCCACATCCCGTAGCAGTGCCTGCTTCGCCCGGGCCGAATACGGCCGCCATGCGTCGTCGAGCCGCCCCGCGTACCAGTCGTGGCTCAACTCGCCCAGTACCTCGACCGGCACGATGGCGCCGGGATCCCCGCCGCGTCCCCGTTCCCACGCTCTTGCATCCCCCTCCGACCGGAAGGCCACGATGTTGCGTCAGGTGAAGCCGATGTCATCCCAGAAGTCGCGCACGGGCACGGCGAGGCGGACGACGGCACCCTGCGGCCCGGCCCGCCCGCGCGTCATGGTCAGCTCGAAACGCGTGCCCGAATGGGGACAGCTGGTGCGCGTCCGGCCATCGGTGCCGCAAAGCAGGGGAATCGCCAGGGCGTCCCAGGCGCAGTTGGCCCAGTACGCCGCGGCCGGCGTCTCGACCCGGTACGGCGTGGGCACTGCCGAGAAGGGGTGGGCCATCCAGACTTCCCCGTGGTCGTCCAGCGCCAGAACGTATGCATCGGTGAGGAAGCGGAGGGCCCGGTCGATCTCGGTGGCGGCTGCGGCGAGGCCGGCGGCAAGTTCCGCGCGCGAGAGCACCGCTCCGGTGTCGCGGATCCGGCGGTAGAGGTGGCCGCGGAGACGCCAAGCAGAGGCTTCGGCGGGCTGGGTCATGATCGCGACGCTGTCATGATTCCGGCGACACCATCCCCCGCCTCCAGACCAGCCACGAGTCCAGGCTCAACCGGTCCTCTTCGAAGAGCGCCAGCATCACGATCAGCAGGAGGACGCGGGGGATCACGTGGGTGTGGAACGCGTACAGCGGCTCGGCCAGAGGGTGCCCGAAGGTGACCAGGATCAGGACGCACCCCAACGCGACCGCCGCCGCGAAGCGCTTCCAGCCGGCCAGCAGGAGGGCGCCGCCGATCAACTCCACATACGGGACCACGACGCCGGTGAACCAGAGCGACCACTCGGGCAGCGGGCTGGCGGCGTAGGGTTCCACGAACAGGCCGCGGGCATGCTCGACCGCTCCCAGCCTGAACACTTTCCAGAAGCCGGCGGCGAAGAAGATGAGCCCCAGGATCACCCGTGCCACGAACACGGCCCAACACTTCGGCGTCATCGCATGTCCTCTCCCGACCGGGCGCCGAAACCTTGCAGGCGGCGGCCCCGTAGTAACCGGTCACGCAGGTGGACAACCTTCACTCTCGACACACGGCGAAGCAATGAGACCGACTATCCCCAACGCCAGAGACCGCGTCGCGGCCGCGATCAGGGAGAGAGCGCCATAGAACGGTAGACAGACGTTCATCGGGACCGAATCGGCCCTCCGGCGCTCGCATCGCCAGGGGGCCGATTTCTTTTTTTGAGGAGCCAGCAGAAAGCATGTCACACCTGACACAAGACACGAGAATCATCGAGCGCTACACGGATCAGCCCGCGCGCATGCCCGCAGAGGTGCGGCGGCGCATCGAGGACCGCTGGGACGGGGAGCCCGTGCAACTCTACGCGATGGCCGACCTGGACGAGGGCATGGCGCTCACCGAGCGGTGGTTCGCCGTGGGACCCTCGCGCGGCGCGACCGCGATCCGGCGCGGCGACGGCTCATGGAGGATCGACTCCTTCGAGCGCCGTGACGTCGAGGCCGTCCGGGAGATACCGGGGCTGAGCAGCACGGTCCTCCTGGTGCTGGGGCCCGCGGGTGAGCGGCCCCTGGCGAGTCTGCGCTACACGCACCGCCAGCGGCGCGCGATGGAGAATCTTCGCTTCGTGCTCGAAGCCGGTGTCGAGCAGACGGCCGCCGTGACTTCCGTCGGCCACGCCGACGCAACGTCGCTCGCCGACGCGGACCTCGAGTACGAAAGAGGCGTGGCGGGCCCCGTGCGCGAAGCGCAGGCGCTGGTGGGGGGCACGCGCCGGGCGGTCCTGTGGAGGCTGCTGGGCTACCTGGGACCGTACAAGTCGCGCCTGCTGGCCGGTTTCGCGGCGGCAGCCCTGATCACCGGGGTGAGCCTCGTGCCGCCCTTCCTGGCGGGCTACCTGATCGACGAGGTCGTCAGACCGGCGCGCGACGGGTCGCTCGCCTTGGCCGACGCCCTGCGGATCGCCTGGGTCGCGGTGGCCGGCATGGCGCTGATGTACCTGGTGCGGGAGGGGGCGGCGCACGTCCGCCTGAAGCAGATGAGCGTGCTCGGAGAGTACGTGGCGCGGGATCTGCGCACCGAACTCTACGAGCATCTGCAGCGCCTGAGCCTGAGCTTCTATGCCAGGAAGAAGACGGGCGGCCTCATCACGCGGGTGAGCTCGGACACGGACCGGCTGTGGGAGTTCCTGGCCTTCGGGATAGTGGACGTGTCGCTGTCGGCAGTGATGCTCGCGGGGCTGAGCGCCGTGCTGCTCAACCTGGACTGGCGGCTGGGTCTGGTCATGATCCTGCCCGTGCCTCTGCTGTGCTGGTCGATCTTCCGGCACGGCGAGCGCATCCACCGCCTGTTCGCGCGGGCGTGGCGGAAGTGGTCGGGACTCACGGACATCCTGTCCGACACGATCCCTGGAATGCGCGTGGTGAAAGCGTTCAACCAGGAGGACCGCGAGAGGCAGCGCTTCGATCACAGCAACGACTCGGCCATGCGCGAATTCAACCGTATCCACCGTGTCTGGACGGTCTTCTGGCCCGCCCTCATGCTGGGGATTCACGTCATGACCATGGCCGTGTGGGCGCTTGCCGTGCCACGGCTTCTGGGCACCCCCGGGAGTCCCGGCAACCTCACGCCGGGCACGTTCGTGTCCTTCCTCCTGTACATGACGATGTACGTGCAGCCCATCGAGGTGATCGGCCAGATGGCCCGGGTGATGAACCGGGCGACGAGTTCGGCCCACCGCGTCTTCGAGGTGCTGGACACGGAGCCGGAGGTGCGTGACGCGTCGCGGCCCGTGCGGTTGGAACCGGTGCGCGGAGCCGTGGAGTTCGACGCTGTGACCTTCGGGTACGACGGAGTCAAGCAGGTGGTGAAGGGCGTGTCGTTCGCCGTCCAACCCGGCGAGATGATCGGACTCGTGGGGCCCTCGGGCGGGGGCAAGACGACCGTCACGAACCTCATCGCGCGCTTCTACGACGCGACGGGCGGGCGCGTGCTGATCGACGGCACCGATGTCCGCACCCTCGACACCGGACACTACCGGCGCCAGATCGGGATCGTGCTGCAGGACCCGTACCTGTTCCACGGCTCGATCCTGGAGAACATCCGCTACGGTGACCCGGAAGCGTCGCTCGACGCGGTGGTGGAGGCGTCGCGCGCGGCCAATGCGCACGACTTCATCTGCCGGCTGCCGCTGGGCTACGACACGGTGGTGGGTGAAAGGGGGCAGACGCTGTCCGGGGGTGAGCGCCAGCGCGTGTCGATCGCCCGCGCGATCCTGCACGATCCACGGATTCTCATCCTGGACGAGGCCACCTCGGCCGTCGACACCGAGACGGAGCGCAAGATCCAGGAGGCCATCGACCGGCTCGTGTCGGGACGGACGGTGTTCGCGATCGCCCACCGGCTTTCGACTCTGGCGCGCGCCGACCGGATCTTCGTCATGAAGAACGGCCATCTGGTCGAGTCGGGCACCCAAGGTGAACTGCTGGCACTGGACGGGGGAGTCTACAGAAGGCTCTACGAGTTACAGATCGAAATACGAAAGGACGATTGAAGTGAGCAGATCGAGAGTGAGAAAGGTGCCTTCAGGCCGAAGCCAGGCCGTGCTCCGCTGGCGGCCTGACCACCAGCTGTGGGCCGAGACCGGGGGACGCAGCGCGCCGGTCGTGGTTCACCGATGCTTTCCGTGGTCCGATCCGGCTCGGCACATCTCCCTGCGGGACCATGACGAGGAGGAGTTCGCCTACGTCCGCGACGTGTCGGAGTTGGACGAGAAGTCACGCGCCGCTCTCGAGCGTGCGCTTGTCGCGGCCGGATTCCTGCTGGAGATTACCGCGGTCGACGACGTATCCGAGGAGGTTGAGATCCGGCACTGGACAGTCCGAACACGCCAGGGGTCACGGCGGTTCCAGACACGGCTCGACGACTGGCCGGTCCGGATCGCCGGCGGCGGCCTGCTGATACGCGACCTGGCCGGCGACCTGTATCACGTCCCCGATCCGGAGGCGCTCGATGCGGCCAGCCGCGAATGGCTCTGGGCGTACGCAGGATGATGATGCAGCGCGACTATATCCTGCGGGTGATCGAGGAGCTGGGCGCGGTGCTGATCGCGCTGCGCAATGCGATCCTGGGCGGCGCAGCCCCGGCCACCCACGTGGAGGACACCCTGCGTCGCGCGTCAGCCGGCGCGGGCATGGATCTGGACCTCGCCCGCGCGGCGTCCATCGACGCGCTCCCCGCGATGATGGCGCCCACGGGCGAGGTCGATCCCGCACGCTGCTGGCTGCTGGCCGAAGTGCTGATGACGGACGGGGTAAGCCTGCTGTCCTCCGGCGAGACGGAGTTGGCGCGCTCCTCCCTGGCCAAGGCGGCCGCGCTCTTCAGGCTGGGCGCCTACCTGACCGGATTTCCCGAGGCGGATGAGCGCATCGAGGAGATCGAAGAGGTGCTGGCCGAGCTGGACATGTAGAGTCTGCTTCATCGCAGGCGCACGTTCACGGCGAACTCCAACTGCCGGTGCACATTGGGCCGGATCGCGAATCCGGTTTCAGGCCCCCGCCCCTCGCGCAGCGCCTCGTTCCTGTCCCGGGCCGTACGGCGCGCCGACACGCTCCCCCACACCGTGCCGCCGAGGTAAACCGCGGCTCCAGCCAAAAACAACCGGTCGTCCCAAACGTCGGTGCCGCACTTAAGAGTGCCGCACCAAACATCATGATGGGCGATCGCCACGGCACCGCCTGCGACCCGGACCAACGCGGGGAACGCGCCCCGCCTCCAGTCGCCAGCATATGCGTGGCCGGCCAGGGGCACCAAGGCTTCGAGTAGCTCCGCAAGCCGCTCCGATCGCGGCGGGAGCGCCTCGTCGTCGTCAGCCGGATGCTGGGCGGCAACGGGACCGGCCGTGAGGGCCGAAAGCACCGTCGCGAATACAAGATCTGTGCATCGGTTCATGGGTTTCGCCTTCGGGATCCGTCAGCGGATGCCGGGCTCCCGCTCCGCCATCCTGGCAATCAGCCGGTTTCGCGGTATGCGCTCCATGGTCGCCCTCTGCCTGGTCTCCTCCAGATCCTCCCGCAGACTCGCGCGCAGAGCGTCGCCGGCCTCGCCGGTGAAGCCGGTCACACCCGTCACAGCGGCGGCTCCATCTCGCCCGATGCATTCCTTCAGGTTGACGGTGCCGCCCGCGGGCGTGCGTTGTGGATTCACTCGCAAGCGCCAGATGCTCCCTGACAGCCGCCACGTCGCCGGGATGCAGCCCGAGAAATGGTTTCGGCGGATATCGCCGGCGGGAAGCAGGGGCAGCGAGCCTGTCAACTCGTTACCTGCAAGGGAGATGAAGCTCTCGACCTCGTAGAACGCGAGGCTATCGAGTTCGGCCGGTACCGGACCCGAGAATCGGTTGTTGTCCGCGAACAGGAAAGTCAGGGGGTATCGGTCACTGTCCCAGTCATGCAGGAATGCCGACCGCACGAACTCCGCCGATATCGGACCCGACAGGTCGTTGTCGTCCAGCCACAGGACTTCCAGCACCTCCAGGTCGCCCAATTCCGGCGGGATCGAACCGGTCAACTGATTGTCCTGCAGTTCCAGCGCCCTGAGGCTGTCAAGCTGGCCCAACTCCGGCGGAATCGAGCCCGTCAGCTGATTACCGGAAAGGGACAGGTCCATCAGTTTGGACAGGTCGCCCAGCTCCGGCGGGATCGACCCCGCGATTTCGTTGTCGTTGAGGAGCAGGAACCTGAGATTGTCGATGTTGGTCAGCGCTGACGGGAGCTCGGTCAGTTCGTTGTGGGCGAGGGTGAGGAACTGGAGGTTGGCGAGGTCGCCAAGTTCCGAGGGGATCCCGGTCAGGTCGTTTCCTGAAAGGTACAGCACTTGGAGATTGCCCAGGTTGCCAAGTTCCGAGGCGACGCTGGTCAGCTTGAGATCTTCGAGGGTCAGTACCACGAGGTTGTCCAGGTCACCAAGTTCCGGTGGGATGGGACCCGTCAGCTGATTCGCACCCAGCCACAAAGCCAGGAGGCCATCCAGTGTGCCGAGTTCCGATGGGATCGATCCTGTCAGCTGATTGTGGCTGAGCGCCAACGCTTCGAGATTGGTCAGTTCGGCGAGTTCGACGGGGATCGATCCCGTCAGCTGATTCCCGGCCAGCATCAACGCCTCGAGATTGGCCAGTTCGGCGAGTTCGGGGGGGATCGATCCCGTCAGTTGATTCGAGACCAGATACAAGGTAGTGAGATTGTCGAGATCGCCCAGTTCCGGCGGAACTACGATGCGTTTTGTAAACTGCGATACAACAATGTGTTATGGAACATTTGGTTAATGATGTACCACTTAAGATATGCAGAAATGCACTGGATTGCAGGAGACCGCATCGGAAGTCAGCGGGTAAGCGTTTGGTCAGGCCGTGGAGGAACGGTCGGAGGGCATCCTCGCCGTAGCGCTCAAGCCACATTGCGTCGGTGCCGCCGCTACGCCACCAACGCGGCGGTTGGGCTGATCCCGGACAGGCCAGCCGAGGGTGGTCGCCGCCCGCGAAATCCCTTTACGCGCTTGACGAACCCACCATATCGTTCCGCCACCACGGGTCTCATCTTGCTTCTGCTCCCGGTCACCGATGGAGGTCGAAGCGCTACGCTCCTTCGGTTGCTCGGACGCCATCGAGGGCGAACCGGAAGGAGGTCGATCCCACGGCTTCACCGAACGGTTTACCCAGCGGACCGTAACCGATGTTCGGTATTGTGCGATGAACAGCTCCCGCGAGGCTCGTTCATGGAGCCCGGAGTGGGGCACCACCCAAGGTCAACCGCCCGGCCCTGGGACGCTCTGGGCTTCGAGATTCACGTCGTGATCGCACAGCGTGCCGGACAGCATTCCGGCCACGGACGGTTCGTTGCCCGACAGGTCCGGTTCTCCGGTCAGCACCAGATCGATGCCACAGGAGCCGGACCTGCCATCGAGTTGCCAATCCACGCCGCCGGTCACCGTGCCCTCGATGCTGAAATGCTCGAAGAGTCCGGCAATGACGACGACGGTCCGTTCACGGACGCCGGGATCGCCATCGATGGTGAACTGGTGCCCTCCTTGCGAGAACTGGCATCCTGTGGGGGCCGCCGTGAAGTCGGTCGACAGCCTGAGCGTATCCCCCGCGACCGCTTCCGAAGCGCTTCCCGTGACGCTGACCTGTCCAGCGACGGGGCAAGCCACCACGGTGCTGTCGTCAGAAGCGTGGAGGATCCTGGGGGTAGAGTCCTGTTGAATCGCCCTCATGCCCTCGAACAGTGCAACGGCCTCGTTCATGGTCAGGGGTTCGTTCTCGGGCTCCGTGGTCGAGTCCCCGCAGCCGAATGCAAGAAACAGTAGGCCGGCGAATAGTAGTCCGTGGACCCCGGCCCTCTGCGCCGTCTCGCTAAACATCATGGAATCCCTCCCGTTGCGGTGTGGCTGTAGCCGAACATGGTCTACTCGTGATGAGCGTCAGTTCGCATGACCAAGAGTAACGATTTGCCGCGTGCCCTGTGACCGTTTAAGTGGACGAGGTCTCCCGCGGTCAACGGAGGACGGGCGGGTTGCAGCGAGCCGACCGCAATTGGCATTCGCTCCTGAGCCGCACCGGTTCTTGACTCCGGGCGTGGAGGGTGGGGGTCAGCGAGTCCGATCAATAGAGTTCGGTCCGTGCGCTCTCGTCCTCGGCGGCGTCGATCTCGGCGGCGTCCGCGCCAGCGATCTGATCGGCCAAGACCTGCCCGTAGGTCGGGTAGCAGGAGCGTTCAACCTGGGCTGCCGGGTCCCAAAGCCGCGCGCGGATGAGCGCCTTGGCGCAGTGGATAAACGCTTCTTCGACCGACACCTTGAGGATTGAGATCGGGGGCTTGCCCCTAGGTTCAAGCGGTCGTCGCAACAGTACCGTGTTTCGGGGTTTTCATGCGCCTCCGGTTTTGCTCGACACCAGGCTGGGCGAGGGCGACGGAGTCCAGAACGAAAGAAGTGGGTTCCTGATGCCTCCCCAGCCTGAG
>CAZRQE010000105.1:0-64659 GCA_964602175.1 uncultured Gemmatimonadaceae bacterium
CACTAGCGAAACCCAACCCTCGGGGGTCCCATAATGGGACTGCGGTGTGCATAATGCGGTGTGCATGGTGCGTTGTCGCCTGGTGATGACCGGACGGGATCGACAGATGAAGCCAAAGCAGGGGCTGGGCGCCTTCTGGCGGGAGTTGCGCCGAAGGCACGTCGTGCGCGCGGGCGGCGTGTACGTGGCGGCGGCGTTCGTGGTCCTGCAGCTCGGCGAGATCGTGCTTCCGGCCTTCAATGCGCCGGACTGGGTGCTGCAGTCGCTGGTGGTGGCGGCTTTCCTGGGCCTGCCGGTCGTGCTGGCCTTCGCCTGGGTCTACGACATGACCCCGGAGGGGCTGGCGAAGACGCGCCAGTCCCCGGGCGGCGTGAAGGTCACCATGGCGCCGCGTCTGGCGCTGCTGGTCGTGACCTCGATCTCGGTCGCGCTGGGGCTGGTGTGGTTCCAGCGGAGTGCGGTGACGGGGGACGCGAGCGCCGGCGCCGACGCCGCGCCCGCCGCGGGCGCGCAGTTCGCGAGCCTGGATCCGGACGCGCCCATTACAGCGATCGCGGTCCTTCCCCTGGCGGACTTCGCCCAGGGGGACGACCTCTTCGCCCGCCAGCTCCACGAGGAGATCATCACCCAACTCAGTCTCCTCACAAGCCTCCGGGTCGTATCGCGTACATCGGTGGAGCGGTATGCCGATTCCGACATGCTGCTGCCCCAGATTGCGGCGGAACTGGGGGTGCAGGCCGTCGTGACGGGCTCGGTGGCGATGACGTCCGAAAGCGACAGCGTGCGGATTACGCTGCAGCTTCTGCACGCCGCGACCGATACGCACATGCTGTCGCGCACCTTCCAGCGTGAGATGAAGGACATTTTGCGGCTGCAGACCGAGGTCGCGGTCGAGATCGCGGGCACGGTGCAGGGGGAGCTGGGCGATCAGATGATCGAGGAGGTCGACAGGGTGGCCGAGGTGGATCCGGAGGCCTACCGGGCGTTTCTGCGGGGCCAGCAGGAACTGGAGAGGGGGACTCCGGAGGCGCTGGAAGCCGCGCTCGGGCACTTCGACCGGTCTGCGGAACTCGATCCCGGGTACGCACAGCCGCTGGCCTGGAGGGCGGGGACGCACCTGATGCTCGCCACGGACCGCGATTCGGTGCCGGCGGATGTCCTGGCGCAGGTGCGCGGCGACCTGGAGAGGGCGGGGATGCTCGGCGGTGCAGAGGACGAGGTTGCTGCGACGATGGTGATCCTTCGCGATCAAATCGGCGCCGGCGCCGCCGGTGTCGGGGCGGTGATCGAGGGCGCGATGGCTCAGGTCGGCTCGCTCGCCGGCTTTGCTGCCGACTCGCTTCGGCGGCGCCAGTTGCTGGAGTCGACACGATTCGGGCGCCAGTTCGGACGTCGGTCTCCGCTCGCGGTCGCCATGGGATTCCTGGAGACCGGTCGATACGACAGCGCAGCCGTGGCGTTCGAGGCGATTCTGGACAACGATCCGAGGATGGTTCCGGCATGGGCCGGCCTTGAGGAGGCCCATCTCCGCCAGGGCCATTACGAAGGCGCGGTCGAGGTCCGCGAGCAACGGATTCTGGCTACCCACGGGGAGGTGCCTGAGGCGAGGGCCGCAGTCTCGGAGCTGCACGCGACCTTCAACGAGGACGATCCCGTCAGCTACTGGCGCTGGCGGCAGGAAGACAGCGAGGCGCGGGAGGCACGTGGGGAGCGCGTTTCCGAAGTGGAGAAGGCGACGATCGCCGTGGGTCTCGGCGAGCAGGACGAGGCGTTGCGCCATCTCGAGGCCGCCGTCCAGAACCGCGATCCGGCGCTGGTGACGCTGAGGAGCAATGCCGTTTGGGATCCGCTGCGGAGCGACCCGCGCTTTCAGGATGTGGTGCGAGGCGTGCGAGAGGTTTGGCGGACCAGGGGTAGGCCACCGCGACCCGAGAACGGGCCGCCGGGACGCGTGGAGCCGCGTACGCCGGGGATCCGTTGAGGCCCCTGGTGTTCGGGCTGGCCGCTGGAGTTGCGGCTGGTTGCGGGGAGGGCGTTGCCCCCGTGAGCGCTTCGCGCGACAGCCTCGGGATTACGATTGTCGAGTCGGCCGCGCCGAGTTGGGTGGAGGGCGCCGGGTGGCGGATTGAGGAGGAACCGGTTGTGGGCCTGACCGAGACCGGCTCGGGCGACATGCACCTGTTCTCTCGCGTGCGGGACGTGCTGCGCACTCAGAGCAGCCATCTGGTGGTTGCCGACCGGGGTTCCCAGCAGATCCGGGTCTACCATGCGGATGGGCGCTTCCTGCGTACTCTTGGCGGTCCGGGCGAGGGACCGGGCGAGTTTGGCAGCCTTTGGGCCGTGGTGGAAACGCATGACGGCGCCCTCCTCGGGGTGGACTTCGCGCTGGGAGCGTCGGGTGCGAAGTTCGACATCGACTCAGGGCTCATCAGCACGTTCGGGGTGCCGGGCGGCGCGACTTCGCTTCGGCATCCGGTGCCCTCGGACGTCGTCTGGGGAATGGGAGCCGGATACAGCATGGAAGACGAGGACCTTGAGCCGGGCCTGCAACGGCACCCGGCGACGATCGTTCGCTTGTCCGACGACCGGACCTCCGCGCATGCGGTCGCGCAGATTCCCGGCCACGAACTCTTCTTCCTTCCCGAAGTAGAGGTCAATCCCCTGATGGGGCGGATGACCCACGTGGTGCCGGATGGTCGGGGTGAGGTCGTGGTGGGACTTGCGGACGGATTGGAGTATTCCATCCTCGACGGCCGGACCGGAGATGTGAGGCTGATTGCCAGGATTCCCGGCATCTCGCTGGCCGTGACCGAAGAGGAGGTTGAACGCGAACGGCAAGTGCGGCTGGGCCCCAACCCGAGGCCGTACATTCGGGGCCTTCTGGATCGCTTGCCGATTCCCGCCAGGAAGCCTGCGTACCAGAGCTTGCTCCTGGATGCCGAGGGCAATGTCTGGGCGGGCGAGTTCCTGGGCCTTGCGCGCCGCTACGAGCCACAGGACTGGTATGTGTGGGATTCCTCCGGTGTATGGCTGGGCGTGGTCGAGACGCCAGCCCGGTTCGAGCTGATGCGGGTGGACGCGGGCGAGGTATTCGGCGTGTGGCGGGACCTCAACGACGTGGAGCATCCGCAGGTGCTGCGGCTGGTGAAGCCGTGAGTCAGCCCCTTCAGCCTTCCGGTTGCGCGGTCAACCGGCCCTTGATGAAGGCCACGTCGTCGCTGGTCCGGGCCGCCTGTGCTTCCAGGGCATCAATCCGCCCACCCAGTTCAGTGCGTAGGCCATCGATTCGCGTGCCCTGAGCATCGATTCGCGCGCCCAGCTCGGTGCGTAGACCATCGATTCGCGCGCCCTGGGCGTCGATCTTCTGATCCATGTGGCTTCGCAGTTGGCCTATGCTCCGGGATATCAGCGCCACGATGGCAATCCCCGCGCCTGCAGCCATCCCCAGTGTGCTCATGATCGTAGTGTCCATCTTCGCGCGTCCCCTCCCTCCAGAAACGATGTTGGCACAGCCATCCGGTGTCGGCAAGGGCATGAAGCCTAACCCCGGATCGGGGGCGCCTACATGGCTGGATGGGATGAATGTCGCCTTGACACCGCGCCGCGGCTGGCCTTCACGCCGAACATCATGTCGCCGCTCGGTGGTGCCCCAAGGCGCGGGTTGTAGTAGCGGGCGGCGAGGGCTTCCATGACCGGCCCGACGGTCGTGTCGTCGCACAGCGCGACGGCACAGCCACCGAAACCGGCGCCGGTGAGCCGCGCCCCGGCGGCCCCCGCGTCAAGCGCCACCTCGACGATTGCGTCCAACTCCCCCGTGCTCACCTCGTAGTCGTCCCGGAGACTCTCGTGCGACCGGACCATGAGGCGGCCGAATCGACGCACATCACCGTCGCGCATGGCCACTTCGGCCTGCTCCACCCGGCGCCCCTCCGTCAGGACGTGGCGGAAGCGGCGAAACAGCACGGGGGCGAGGTTGCGGCGTGCCCGGTGCAACAGGCCGTCGAGATCGTCCACTGCCACGAGATCGCGGTACGCGGGCAGCCCGTCGGTCGACCAGCCCGCCAACCCTGCAAGCGCTTCCCGACACTCCCGCGCCCGCTCGTTGTACGCCTCGCGCGCGTCCCCCGACTTCTCCGCACGGACCAGCGACGAAGCCACCACCCAGCGCCACCCTTCCGGCACGGCCACCGGCGTCACCCGCAGCGGCTCGAAGTCGATGCGGAGCGCGTGCCCGGCCAGGCCGTGAAGGCACGCGGCCTGGTCCATGCCCCCCCCCTCCAGTCCCACGAACCGCTCGGCGCGAGCCATCAGGGCGGCGAGTTCGAGGCGGGACAACGCGGGGGCGGACCCGGCCTGGCGCCCCACCGCCACCCCATTCGCCTGCAGCAGCGCCAGCGCCGACGCCACCACCAGCGCCGACGAGGACGACAGCCCCGATGCGATCGGCACGTCTCCCGTCACAGTGCCCTCGATGCCCCGCTCCAACCGCACACCATGCCCCAGGAGACCGTTGGCCGCCGCCCGCACGTAGTTGGACCAGTGTCCCTGGCGCGCCGCCTCGATGGGACGTTTCAGCCGAAACGTGAACGGGTCGAAGCGCGCCAGGGGGCTGTCCAGCCGTACCACCGGGCGGTCCGCCACGGTGAACTCGATGCGAACGGCGCGGTCGATGGCGATGGGGAACACCGGCAGGCCGTTGTAGTCGGTGTGCTCGCCGATCAGGTTGACACGGCCGGGCGCGATGGCCGTCCAGCTCAATCCGAGAAGCCGAGTCTGGGCAATAGCCGGAAGAGCCACACCCCCGCCCCCGCCGACACCGCCAGCGCCAACACCCCCGCGAGCCCCTGTCCGTAAAGCAGGTAACCGGTCGCGAAGAGTGCTGCGTAGACCAGCACGCACCCCAGGAACCAGGCCAGGAACGCGGCGGTGACCGTTTCGGCGTCACGCGGGCCGGTGCCCACGTCGACCACTCGGCGCCACCCTTTGCCGAGCGGCTGGATCTTGTCGTAGAAGCGCTGCAGCGTTTCCCGGCCCGCGGGCGGCGTGACCAGGGTGACCCCGACCCACCCGACCGTCGTGATCGCCACACCGATGACCAGCTGCTGCCAGCCAGTGAGCGGCGCGTAGCCCAGCGCCCCGTGCACCCACGCGAAATAGATGGCGACGAGGAACGAAATCGTCATTCCGGCGAGCTCGCTCCACACGTTCACCCGGTACCAGAACCAGCGCAGCAGGAAGATCAGCCCGGTCCCGGCCCCGATCTGGAGCAGGATCTGGAAGCCCTGGCCTGCGGTATCCAGTTGGAGCGCGATGAAGGCGCCGAGCACCATCAGTCCCACCGTCGACAGGCGGCCCACCGCCACCAGCCGCCGCTGGCTCGCCTCCGGGTTCACGAAACGCCGGTAGAAGTCGCTCACCACGTACGACGAACCCCAGTTGAGCTGTGTGCTGATCGTCGACATGTACGCTGCCGCCAGCGACGCGACCACCAGGCCCAGGAGGCCCGCCGGCAGGAACACGAGCATCGCGGGATAGGCGAGGTCGTTGCCGACGAGCGAGGGATCGAGGTCCGGGAAGCGGGCCTGGATGTCGGCCAGCTCGGGGTAGATCACCATCGAGCAGAGCGCCACGATGATCCACGGCCAGGGCCGCAGCCCGTAGTGCGCGACGTTGAACCACAGCGTCGCCTTCATCGATTCCTTCTCGTTCCTGGCGGCCAGCATCCGCTGGGCGACGTAGCCGCCGCCGCCGGGCTCGGATCCCGGATACCACGCGCTCCACCACTGCACGGCGATCGGGATGATGAAGATGCCCGCCGCGACGCTCCAGTTCGAGAAGTCGGGGAAGAACCGCATCGCCGACCGCAGCTCCGGGTTGCCGACAAGCCCCGCGAGTCCGCCGACCTCGGGCTGCGCCAACGCGAAGTATGCCGCGGCGACCGATCCAACCATTGCCACGACGAACAGCACGAGATCCGTGACGACCACGCCCCAGAGCCCCGAAGTGGCCGAATAGAGCATGGTCACGGACCCGGCGATCAGGACGGTCGTGAGCGGGTCCAGGCCGAGCAGCACGCCCCCGATCTTGGTCGCGGCCAGCGTGACGGTCGCGATGATCATCACGTTGTAGAAGACGCCCAGGTAGAGCGCGCGAAACCCCCGCAGGAACGCGGCCGGGCGGCCCGAATAACGCAGCTCGTAGAACTCGATGTCGGTGAGCGCGCCCGATCTGCGCCACAGTCTCGCATAGAAGAAAACCGTGCACATCCCGGTGATGAGGAAGGCCCACCACGACCAGTTCTGCGCGACGCCCCCCGTGCGCACGAAGTCGGCGACCAGGTTGGGCGTGTCGGTCGAGAAGGTCGTCGCGACCATCGACGTGCCCAGCAGCCACCAGGGCAGCTTGCGTCCCGACAGGAAGAACTCGTCGGCGCCCGTGCCCGCGCGCCGCGCGAAGTAGAGGCCGATTGCGAGAGCCGTCAGCCCGTACAGCGCGATGACGATCCAGTCGAGGGGGGCAAGTTGCATCGGCTTCAGCCTTGGGAAGGGAGGGATGGCGGAGCGTCCCAAAGACGCGCCGGATAGACCCCGGAGTCTACCAGCGACCGCAGGGATCCGGCCACCTGCGAGTGGTCGTCGGGGAACGTGACCCCCAGCCACCGCTCGCGGGTGGGCAACACCTTGCAGTGAACCAGTCCGTCGGCGATCAGTTCGTTTACCGCTTCGGTGAGGTAGAACTCGCGGTCGAGTCCCGGTTCGGAGGCGAGGAATTCGGAGAAGAGACGGTGCAGCTGGTCCAGGATTCCGGAACCGGCCGCTGGCCCCTTTGCGTGGCTTTCTGGATTGGGTGACGTGACAGAATCATCCATGATTTTGTCCTTACGACTACTCGCTACATGCTCACTATCGTCCTTGTGTCCGGATTCACGAGCATTTTCGACAAATTCATCATGGATTTTGTCACTCTCTGTAGCTTCCGGGAAACCCCACAGGTTTGTGCACACCGGAGTATCCAGGGGTACGTCAAGGGGCCTGCCGGCCACGTCGTGGCCGCGTACCCGGTTCCCGGCGCGGCGCATTTCAAAGCCCTCGGCCAGGCGCTGAAGCGTGCCGGCCGCATCGACCTCGCAGATCCCCCGCGATACGCCCCCGCTCTCGGACAGCGTGACCTCGAGCGGGTAGCCGACCATGAATGCGGCCAGCGGACCCTGGACCGCGGCGCGTTCCCCTTCGCGCATCGCCATCGCCAGCGCCTTGAAAGCCCCGCGGCCGTAGAAGTCGTCGGCGTTGCAGAGCGCGAAGGAGCCGCTGATGCGCTCCGCGGCCGTGAGAACGGCGTGGCCCGTGCCCCAGGGACGAGTGCGGCCCGACGGCGGGTCGCCATCCGCGAGCGTGAGCCGCTGGTACACGTAGCCGATGTCGAGGCCGGCCGCGACGGCGGGAGCCAGGTGTGCGTCGAAGTCGTCCTGCTTGTCCTCCTGGATCACCAGCACGAAGCGTGTGAACCCCGCGAGAGCGCCGTCATGGAGGGCGTAGTCGAGGAGGGCTTCGCCGCCGGGACCGATCGGCGTTAGCTGCTTGAGGCGGCCGAAGCGCGTGGAGCGGCCGGCTGCGAGGATGACAAGGGTCAGGGGTGAAGGGGTCACGCACGAATGCTATGACATCGACGCGCGTCTCGCGATAGGGTCTGGCGCTCGCACGTGCCGGTCCTCGGCCTGCTAGTCGCCGGTGTCCGGTCCCAGCCCCACCATCTCCAGCAGCTTCAGCGCATTCGTCGACGTCGCGATGCCGGGGCGCAGCCGGTAGTCGAAGGCGAGGCCGTCCGCTCCGTCGCCCACCGATTCCGTGAAGTGCATGGCCACGGCCCGCGCGACGAGGTCCTCGGCGTCGGCGAGCGACAGGTCGTGCGTGGTCACCGCGCCGACGGCGTCCGTTTCCAGCAGGTGACGCACCACCGTGCGGGCTGCGATCCGCCGCTCGGCGCTGTTGGTGCCTCGCAGAATCTCGTCGAGGAGGTAGAGCGTGCGGGGACCGGAGCGGGCCGCATCCACGACTTCCTTCAGCCGGTGCAGGCCCGCCATGAAGAAGGACACGCCTCCGGTGACCGAGTCTTCCACCCGCATGCTGGTCACGACCCGCAGCGGCGGCATCCGCAGTTTGGCGGCGCACACCGGTCCCCCGGCCTGCGCCAGCACTGCGTTCAGCCCGACAGCCCGAAGCAGCGTCGACTTGCCGGACATGTTGGAGCCCGTCACGAGCAGGAACGAGCCCGCGGGACCGACTTCGACATCGTTGCGCACGCAGGTCGCGGGCGCGAGAAGCGGGTGGCCGAGTGAGCGGGCCCGCAGCGTGCGGGCGTCGGGGTCCAGTACGGGGAGGGTCCAGTCGGGGTGGTCGGCCGCGGTCGCGGCGAGGGCCGCGAGCGCCTCCGCCTCGCCGATCGCGTCGAGCCAGTCCCGTACCCGCCGGCCCGACCGCGCCTTCCAGCGCTCGAGCGCGGCCAGCACATGGATGTCCCAGTGCAGCACGATGGCGAGGGGGAGGTGGAAGAGGGGCGACCTGCGCACGTCGGCAAGGTCCAGGAGCCGTCTCAGCCTGGCGATCTCCTCGGGGGCGGCCCGCGGTCCCTCGCCGATGCGCCGCCGGACCCTGGTCATGTAGCGCGACGTGAGGGGTGCGCCGTGGAGGTGGCCCAGGAGGTCGCCGTACCGCCGGACCCCGGATTCGCCGTCGCCCGCCTCCGCAAAGACCTGGCGGATCGCCTTGCGCCTGAGCGTGCGCACGATGACCGACACGAGCAGCGCCCAGGCCAGCGCCGCGGTGGGCGCCGCGCCGACAGCGTAGAGGGCGATCGCCGCGAGGTTCACCGGCGTGAGCACCAGCGCGGTGATCCGGACCCACCGATGGTTCGGCAACCAGGAATCGCCCTCGGCCCAGCGAAGGAAACGCTCGGTCGGGGCGGCCTCCGCGAGCCGCGCTTCCGCTGCCAGCCGGTCCCTGAAGTCCATCGCCGCGGCCATCTCGCGGACGGCCTCCTGGCGCAGCGCGACGGTCTCCGGATCGGCCCGGCCGAGCAGCCACGACTGCAGCGTCCTCCACCCGGGCGCCGTTCCGCAGATCCCGACCAGCCGCAGGAGCGAGGCGTCGCCGGACAGGTCGAGGTCCGCGGCGTAGTCGTGGCTTGCCGAGGCCGTGATCCGCGGCGCCGACGGCAGATCCGCCCAGCGCCGTTCGACCCGGGCGATCCCGGCCCGGTTGCAATCGGCCATGAACTCGGCGCGCCGCAAACGGTGCCGCGCGGCCCGCTGCCGCACGACGAGGACCGCAAACGCGACCGCCGCGCCCGCGAGGACCGCCCCCGCCGCCGTGCCCTGTCCCGAGGCGAACTGCCACCAGGCACCGGCCACCGCGGCCGCGAAGAGGACCAGGCGCCACGTCCCGTATGCCCCGACCGTGGCCGTCCTCGCGGCCGCCTCCCGGTCGAAGCGCTCCGCCCGCTCCGCGTAGACTGCTACGGGGGAAGCGCTTGCGGCGTCTTTACGGCGACCATCACGTTTCATGGATGAAAGTAAGCACTTCCGCGATCCGCACGGGGCGCCCCGCTTCGGGCGCGGCTATCGCGGCGGCCGCGCGCGCGTGCGCAATCGCCACCGCCGCGCTCGCCGCCTGCGGCCCGCCCGGCGATGGCGAGGTCCCACGGGCCACCGACCCCGCCATCCTCGCCCGCGTCGACGCCGTCTTCGCCGACTACGCCAGCCCCGACGGGCCCGGCTGCTCGCTGGGCGTGATCCGCGACGGCCGGCTCGTCCACGCCACCGGCTACGGCACTGCCAACCTCGACCACGGGATCCCGAACGGTCCCGCGACGATTCACCGTATCGGCTCCGTCTCCAAGCAATTCACGGCCGCCGCAATCGCCCTCCTGAGCATCCGTGGCGACCTCGACCTGGACGCCCCCGTCCGCGACTACATCTCAGAATTCCCCGACTACCCCGACCCTCCCACCATCAGACACCTCGTTCATCACACGTCCGGCGTGCGCGACTACATCGTGCTGATGTCGCTGGCGGGCAACCGGAGCGAGGACTTCTACACCAACCAGGAGGTTCTCGACGCGATCGTCCGCCAGCGCGAGCTCAACTTCTCGCCCGGCTCCGAGTTTCTGTACAGCAATTCCGGGTACTTCCTGCTCGGCGAAATCGTCGCCCGCGTCTCCGGCCAGAGCCTGCGGGAGTTCGCCGAGGCCGAGTTCTTCGAGCCGCTGGCGATGCCGCGCACGCACTTCCACGACGACCACAACGAGATCGTGCCGGGCCGCGCCGTCGGCTACGCGCCCACCGGCGACGGCGACGGCGGCAGCGGCGGCCACGGCCACGGCTTCCGCATCAACGTGACCACCCTC
The DNA here is from genome assembly GCA_964602175.1 of uncultured Gemmatimonadaceae bacterium. Taxonomy (GTDB): domain Bacteria; phylum Gemmatimonadota; class Gemmatimonadetes; order Longimicrobiales; family Gaopeijiaceae; genus Bin94. Next base: position 10,402 of record CAZRQE010000105.1, read on the forward strand.
GACATGGTTGGCGACGGGGGAATCTTCACTTCGGTGGAGGAGTGGGCCGCGTGGGACCGGAACCTCACCGACGGCACGGTCGGCGGGGCCGGGTGGGTGGCGCTCATGCACCAGCGCGGCGTCCTCAACTCGGGCGACACGATTCCCTACGCGTTCGGCATCGTGCACGGCGAGCACCGGGGGCTGGCGACGGTCGGCCACGGGGGCGCGTGGGTCGGATACCGCGCCGGCATGTCGCGCTACCCCGAGACCGGCCATTCCTTCGTGGCCCTGTGCAACCGTTCGCAGATCGACCCGATGGCGCTCATCGCCAGCACCGCGGAGATCTACCTGGAGGACAGGATGGAGCCGCCCGCTGAGGCCGCGGCGCCGGTGGAGGCCGGGCAGGAGGGGGACGCTCCGCAGGATCCGCCCGGACTCGACATCCCGGACCGCACGCGCTACGCGGGATCGTTCCACAGTCCCGAGCTGAATGCCACCTACCGGATTCTGGAAGAGGGCGGCGCCGGGCTCGTGCTTCACGCGGGACGGTGGGAGCCCCTCGCCCTGCGGACCGGGGCAGAAGCGGACGGGGTGCTCCAGGCCGACCGCGGCCTCACGCTCCGGTTCTCGGAAGCTGCAGGCGGCCGTTTCCAGTCGCTCATGGCGGACGCCGGCCGCGTGCGCAACCTGCGGTTCACGCGGGTCGGGGACCGCTGAGCATGCAGGCCGTCCTCACCGACGACCTCTTCGCGCCCGAGGTGATCGCCGACCCCTACAGCTATTTCGGCGCCCTCCGCGAGATCGAGCCCGTGCACCGGAACAACCGCTTCGGCCTGTGGCTGGTAACCGGTTACGAGGAACTCGTGTGGATCCTGCGCCACCATGAACTCTTTTCGTCGGCCGTGATCAGGCACGTCGAGGCGCCGCCGTACCCGCCGGTCGATGCGGCCGATCTGCCCCTTTTCGACGAGATCCGCGACTTCCGCGCGAACCAGCTGGTGGAGCAGGACCGGCCGGAGCACCTGCACCAGCGAAGCGTCGTCCACGGGTACTTCACGCCCAAGGCGATGGAGCGGTGGCGCCCCTTCGTGCGCGCCGCGGTCGCCGAGATCCTCGATGGCGTTCACGCCAACGGGTCGATGGACGTGCTGACGGAGCTCGCCGCACCGCTGCCGGTGCGCATCATCGCGGAGATGATGGAGGTTCCGTACCAGGACCGCGACCGCCTTCGGGCGATGGCCGACGGAATCCTGTACATCAATCGGGGCGAGCCCTATCGTCTGCGCCCGCTCGTCGACGCGGTGAGGGGAATCGTCGACTATGCGTCACCGCTCGTGGAGGAACGGATCCGGGAACCGGGGACGGATTTCATTTCCGTGCTTGCCGAGGGTGAGAACCGGGGCGTGTTCGACAGGCGCCAGGTGCTGGTGAACACGGGTCTGCTGCTCTTTGCGGGCCACGAGACCACGATGAACCTGATCTGCAACGGGCTCCTGGCCTTCATTCGCAATCCGGACCAGTGGGAACGGCTCCGGGCCGACCCCGAGGGCACGGCGCGGCTGGCCACCGAGGAATGCCTGCGCTACGATCCGCCGGTCAAGTCGACCCAGCGGATCGCCGCCGAAGACGTCGAGATCGGGGGCCGGACCATCCGCAAGGGCGAGCCGCTGCGCTGGATCATGGCGGCCGCGAACCGCGACCCAGCGGTCTTCGACGCTCCTGACACGTTCGATATCGGACGGCGGCCCAACCCGCATCTGTCGTTCGGTTCGGGCATCCACTACTGCCTGGGAGCAACGCTGGCACGGATCGAGGGACAGGAGGTGTTCCGCGGCCTTGCGGAGCGATTCTCCCGCTTCGAACTGGCGACGGACCGGATCGAGTACCAGCCCAGCCTGCAGTTCCGCTCGGTCAAGGCGCTGCCCGTGAGGTGGCCGGCATGACCAGGTCACCAGGACGCGTGCCCGCGGCGCTGGATATCTACGTCGACCATGACCGCTGCGTCGGCAACGCGATGTGCCTGACGCTGGCGCCGGGAGTGTTCGCGCACAACGCCCGGCGGCAGAGCGAGGTCGTCGACCCCGAGGGCGACGCGGTCGCGGACATCATCGTGGCCGCGGAAAACTGCCCCACGGCTGCCATCCTGCTGCGCGACGCGGCCACGGGCGAGCCGTACGAGGTATAGGGAGCATGACGGTTCTCGACTTCGCGCGCCGCAAGAAGGCGGGAGAGCCGATCGTCATGATCACGGCGTACGACGCACTGTTCGCCTCGCTGGTGGACGCGGCCGGGGTCGATGTGATCCTGGTGGGCGATTCGCTGGTGTCGGTCCTCTGCGGCGAAAAGACGACCCTGTCGGCGACCGTCGACCAGATGATCTACCACGGACGCATCGTCTGCCGTGGTGCGTCGCAGGCGCTGGTTGTCGTGGACATGCCGTTTCTCAGCTACCAGGTGTCGCCCGAGGAGGCGGTCCGCAACGGGGGACGCATCCTGAAGGAGACGGGCGCCGGGGCGGTGAAGGTGGAGGGCGGCGCCGAGATCGCGCCGGCGGTGGAAGCGCTCGTGAACGCGGGGGTTCCGGTGATGGGACATCTGGGCTTCACGCCCCAGTCGGTTCACGCGCTGGGAGGACCCCGCGTGCAGGGACGGGACGAAGGGGCGTTCGAGAAGCTGTCGCGCGACGCCGGGGCACTCGAGAACGCCGGTGCCTTCGCGATCGTGCTGGAACTCGTGCCGGCGCTGATCGCGCAACGGCTGACGGCCGCTCTCGCGGTACCCACGATCGGCATCGGGGCGGGGCCGCGCTGCGACGGGCAAGTGCTCGTGCTGCACGACATGCTCGGCCTGAACGAGGGGTTCACCCCCCGCTTCCTGAGGCGCTACGCCGAGTTGGGTGCCGAGGTGCAGGACGCGGTCAAGCGCTACGCGGAAGAGGTCCGGAAGGGCGAATTCCCCGGACCGGAACACGTGTACAAGGTGTGACGCCCGGTCGCCCCGCGTCCGGCTCCGCGAGCCTCTACTTCGTGGTCGCGATCCGCTCTTCGGCCATCCAGTCGGCGGCGGCCGCCGTACTGATTCCCAGTTCCTCGGCCAGCTTGATCACCTGGAGCGTCTGGTCGTAGATCTGCGTCACCTTGGAGTAGATCGTGAAGTCCTCGGTGGGCCGCCCGAACACTTCCTCCTGACAGCGGATCAGGCCGCCGGAGTTGACGAGGTAGTCCGGCCCGTAGGTGATTCCGCGCGCCGTGAGAGCGTCGGAGTGGCAGGCCTCGGCCAGCACGTTGTTGGCGCCCCCCGCCACCGCCGGACAACGAAGCCGCGGCACCGTGTCATCGTTGATCACGGCCCCGATGGAGTTGGGCGAGAACACGTCGCACTCCACGTCGTAGATGTCGTCCGTGGACACGACTTCGGCGCCCATTTCCCTTGCGGCCCTGACCACCACCGGTTCGTAGATGTCGGCCACGGTGAGCTTCGCGCCGGCCTCGTGGCAGAAGCGCGCCACCGAGTATCCGACGTTGCCCAGCCCCTGGATCGCGATGTGGCGCCCGGCGAGCGAGTCGTTGCCGGTCGTGGCCTTCAGCACCGCCCTGATCCCACAGCTGACACCGTACGCGGTCGTGCGCGAGGGGTCGCCCGCGCCTCCCGCGGACTCGTTCACGCACGCAACGTGTCTTGTTGCGCCGCGAATGACGGCCATGTCGTGGGAGTTGGTCCCGATGTCCTGACCGGCGATGTACTCGCCGCCCATGGTCTCGATGAAACGGCCCAGGGCGCGCAGCAGCGCCGGGTTCTTCGAGGTGCGCGCGTCCCCGATCACCACGGACTTGCCGCCGCCCAGGTCGACGCCGCTGATCGCGGCCTTGTAGGTCATGCCGCGCGACAGGCGCAGCACATCGTTCAGTGCTTCCTCGTCGGTGCGGTACGGCAGCATCCGCACGCCGCCGAGCGCAGGGCCCAGGGTGGTGTCGTGGATCGCGATGATCGCCCGCAGTCCCGACTCGTTGTCGTTGCAGAAAACCACCTTCTCGTAATCGTATTCGGAAAGACGCTCAAACACATGCATCGGACGGGCGAGCTCCAGTTTTTCAGATCGGTTGAGGGGGAAGTTGGTCGTCCCGGCCTCTTGCCTCACGACGACACATCGGGATGGAAAACAGCCTACTAAAATAAGCCCATCGGAGTCTTCGTGCCGTCCCCTAAAGCCGTGCGATCTCCGCTTCCGACGCGATGTAGCCGAAGCCGGCCCAGCCCGAGCCCTCCAGGATGCGGCGGAACATCTCCTCGGCCTGCTCGGCGCGCCCGTTGTAGAGGTGCCACGCAGCTACGCCGTACGCGATCGCCACACCGGAGGGATTGTCCTCTTCCGGGTTCCACAGCTCGTCGGCCGAGATTTCGCCCCGGTACATCAGGAGGAGACGGTGGTAGCTCGTGTTCTCGATCACGTCCATGTCGGCCGTGATTCGCTCCAGGACGGCCGCGGCTTCCTCGTCGCGGTCCAGGCGCCGCAACGCCATGTACCACCAGTGCGAAATCGCCACGAGCTGGTCGGGGTTCGTGGTCACGGCGAAGTAGGCTTCGTACGACTGCAGCGCGGTTTCGAACTCCCCTTTGAGGTAGTGCGCCAGCGCGAGGTGGTAGTGGATGTTCGACTGTAGCGTGCTCGTGGGGATCCCGCGCTCGTTCGGCTGGCCGTCCGGTTCCACCTCGTCCGGCTCCCCCGCGACGAGCCCGGCGGCGTGGGACAGGTCCTCGATGGCCCGGTCGAACTCGCGGACGCTGATCCACCGGTGCCCGCGGTGGCGGTACATGCGCGCGTCGCCGGGATGCTTGCGGACTCCCTCCGAGAACACTTCGATGGCCTCCCGGTAACGGCCCGTGTAGCCGATCCGGCGGCCCAGCCAGATAATCGCGTCCGCGTCGTCCGGGTCGGCCTCGTAGTCGGCGCGGGCCGCGGCTTCGTCCTCCGCCTGGCGGGCCGCGACCTCGGGTGAAGGTTGCGGCGGATACAGCGGCTCGCCCAGGAGGGACATGGCTTCCGCGCCTTCGGGCAGCGCCGCCACGACGGCGTCGGGAGCATCAGCCGAAGGAGCGTCGCCCGAACCGCTGTCGGCGGGATTGCACGCGGCGGACAAGGGAGCGATGGACAATGCGGCGGCGGCGAGAATGGTGCGGCACATAGGGGCATCCCGATCGGTCAGGGGAGGTGATGCGTCGGGGACAAGGTTGGGTCGCGGCCCGGCCGGGTCAAACGGCCAGCGCCGCCACAAGACGGGGCCGCCACCATTTTGCGTAGCGCGGACGTGCCGGATAGACTTTGGCCGTGGCTCACCGAATTGGCCCCTACGGAAAGAAGCGTGCCGCATGTCGATCGCAAAGCTGTCCGGAAGCTCCCCGCGGGCGCGGGTGCTCACCGTCCCGGCCCTCGCCGGCATGAGCCTCGCCGCCGCGGCCCTCGCCCCCCACCCGCTTGCCGCGCAGGCCGGACCTGGCGCAGGCGCAGCCGCGACCGCCACCACCACCGCCCCCGACGACGTCACCTTCAGCCGCGACATCGCGCCGATCCTGCAGCGCGCCTGCGTGCGCTGCCACCGCGACAACGGCGTCGCCCCGATGTCGCTGGTCGCCTACGACGAGGTCAAGCCCTACGCGAGCCGGATCGCCCGCCGCACGCAGATCCGCGACCGCGCCGGCGCGATGCCGCCCTGGTACGTCGAGAAGGACATCGGCATCCAGCACTTCAAGGACGACATGTCGCTCGAAGACGGCGAAATCGCCGCGCTGCAGCAGTGGTGGCGAGCCGGAACCCCCGAAGGCGACCCCGCCGACCTGCCGCCCGCGCTGGAGTTCGACGACGACGTGGTGTGGGTCGCGGGCGAGCCCGACCTGATCGTCCGCCTCCCCGAGGTGCTCGTCGAAAGCGACGTCCCCGACTGGTGGGGCGACATCGAACCCATCCCGACCGGCCTCACCGAAGACCGCTACGTCAAGTCCGTCGAGATCCGCGAGGTCAACGACGTGGGCCGCAACGAGGAAGGCGGACACGAGGGACGCCACACCGTCGGCGGCCGCTTCGTCGTCCACCACATGATCTGGAGCACCCGCGTCCCCGCCGAAGAAGCGGGCGACGGCCCCAGAACCACGAGCTGGCCGGTCCACGAAGTCGGCCGCGAGCCCGACATCTTCGACAACGACGCGGGCCGCCTCCTGCGAGCCGGCTCCTCCGTCGTCTCCAACTCGCTGCACCTGCACTCGAACGGCCGCGACACCCGCGCCCACCTCGAGATCGGCTTCCGCTTCCACCCGCCCGACTACCAGCCCAAATACCGCCGCGCCTTCTTCGGCCTGGGCAACGGCAGCGACATCGACATCCGCGCCGGCGAGGCGGGCCAGGAGCTGCACGCGTACCAGGTCCTCAACCAGCACACCAAGATCGTCACCTTCGAGCCCCACCTGCACGCGCCGGGCATGCGCATGTGCCTCGAAGCCATCTGGGGCTTCAACGTCGAGACGATCAACTGCGTCGGCTACGACCACAACTGGGTCCGCGGCTACACGTACGCCCAGGATCACCAGCCACTGCTCCCCAGGGGCACGATCCTGCACATCGTCGGCTACATGGACACGTCGGACGCGAACCGCAACGTGCCCGACACCCGCAACTGGCAGGGCTCCGGCAATCGCTCGGTCGCCAACATGTTCATCGACCTCGGCATGCGCGTCGCCCTCACCGACGAGCAGTTCGTCGAAGAGATGGCGCTCCGCCGCGAGCGCCTCGCACTCGGCCCCAACGACCATGTGATCGGGTGTCCGCTCTGCATGGTCATCCCCGAGAACGGGAATCCCCGCTACTTCGCCGGAGATGGGGATGGGGCCGATGGCCAGAGCGACCAGACGGGCAATTCGGCGGGTGCGAACCGTGGCCGCGGGAACCGGTAGCGGGGTGGGAGGAAGGTTCGCGGTAGCCACGCTGCTGCTCCTCGGCGCTTGGGCTCTTCACCACCCGGCCGCCGCCCAGACCTACCAGCGCGGGCAGAACGTCGCACCCGCGTTCGAGGGCTGGGAGCGCAACGACGACGGCTCGTTCAGCTTCCTCTTCGGCTACATGAACCGGAACTGGCTGGAAGAGGTCGATGTGCCGGTAGGCGAGCACAACGCATTTTCCCCGGGCCCGGCCGACCGCGGACAGCCCACCCACTTCCTCCCGCGCCGCAACCGCTTCGTGTTCAAGGTCCGGGTGCCCGCCGACTGGGGCGACCGGGAGCTCGTCTGGACCCTGACGAGCAACGGCGTCACAGAGCGCGCCTACGCGACCCTGCGACCCGATTACGTCGTGGACAATGTCGTGATCATGTCCGAGACGGGCGCGCTGGGCGCGGGATCGAGCAATGCGCAAATGCGGGCCAACGAGCCTCCGACGATCACGCTCGAAGGCTCGCAAGCGCGCCAGGCCACCGTGGGCGTCCCGCTCGGCATCACCGTCCTCGTGGAAGACGATGGCCTGCTGCGAACGCGCCGCCGGCCTCCGCCCCCGCCCCCTGAGACCGCCGCCGACTCCGCGCGTGCCGACTCGATCTGGAACGCGCCGCCGACCTTCAGCCGCAGGCAGCTCACCCCGCCGTCCCGGATCACCGTGCAGAAGGCCAACGGCCTGTTCATGTCGTGGTTCCTGTACCGCGGCGAAGAGGCTGGGGCCGCCGCCGCGGCCAGCGAGAGCCCCGTGACCTTCGATCCGCCCCAGATCAAGGTGTGGGAGGACACGCGCGCCGGGGCCAACTCGCCCTGGGCGCCGCTGTGGGTGCCTCCCGAACTGCCCGAAGACGGCCGCTGGACCGTGAACGTGACCTTCGACCGCCCGGGGACCTATCTGCTGCGCGGCCGTGCGGACGACGGCGGCCTGTTTGCGGACGTGGAGGTGACGGTCACCGTGAGGCCGGTGGCGAGTTGATGAACGACATCGCAACAACCAGACTGTCGTCCAAAGGTCAGGTCGTTATTCCGGAAGCGATCCGACAGAGGATGGGACTTGAAACGGGCACCGAGTTCGTGGTGGTCGGCGAAGATGGGACGGTGGTGCTCAAGGTGATCGAGCCGCCTTCGATGCGGGATTTCGATGAGATCGTGGCAAAGGCGCGAAACGATGCGCGGCTTGCCGGACTGCGCGAATCCGACATCGCTGATGCGATCCGCGCCGTACGATCGGCGTGAAGGTCGGTGCCTACAGCCGCTGGCGGCGAGTCAAGCCGGTCCGTCGGCAACCCTCGGCAGGATCCCTCCCGGCTGACCGAAGTGGGGCACCAGACCCTGTTTCTACGAAGTCACGTGCCTCGTCGCGACCCGCGAGCGTCAGCACCTTTGTTGATCGCCAGGTCCACCTCGTGCAGCACCTGGCCGCCCATTTCGTCTCGCACCAGAGGCATGAAGCGCCAGGCCGAGTCGTGAGCCCAATTGAGGCACGCCGTCGGATCACCGGCGCCACGGAGTCGCCCCGCCATCCTCCAGGCCCTCATGTCTCCGTTCTTCTTCAGCGTCTCGGCGACCCAGTCCACGTCGGTGAGGCCGATTTCCAGATCCCTGCGGTAGGACCAGAAGCACTGGGCGTGAAACTCGCGATACGCCCGTCGGGCCTCGCGAACGCGCACTATGGCCCGGGTGGTCTCCGGGTCCAGCAATCGACTCACAACTGCAGAATCCGGGCCCGGGGCAACTTGGCCATCGCCCGATCCAGCGTCAGAACGTCCAAATCTTCGCGTGTGTAATCGTCGGCGACGAAGCGATCCAGCAAGCCGGCACCGCCGGAGCTCCCGAGCGCGTCCAGGACGCTCCTTCCGTTCAAGGGAGCGACGAGACCGCTGCGGAGCACATGCAGCAGCCCCGCGCGGGCGTCCGCCTTGGTCACGCCGTAGTGGTGCTGGACCGCGACATATGCCTCGCCGATCACCTGGTTCGACGCGAACACGCCGGCGCCTTCATCCCTCACGAGGACGGACAGTGACTGCACGGACCTCGCGAATTCGGCCTCGGGGACGCCGGTCAGCAGGCGCACCAGTACGGACGTGTCAATCCCGTAGCGTCGGATCACGGGGCTGCGCACGGAAGGAATGAATATCGAACGCCTCGTATCCGGGTCGCAACTTGCCGCGCAGCGGCGGCGCCAGAGACAGCCGGTACCGCTCCTGCAGCACCGCCACCGACGCCAGCATGAGCAGGAGCGAGTCCATGGAAGGGCGGTCCTCCGCCGGAAGCGTGGGCAGCCCGTCCAGCAGCCGCGTGACCGCCGCGTCATCCAGGAACGGCACTGCGCGCAGGGCCTCACCGCGCAGAGTGTCCTGCAGGAAATCGTGGAGCGGGCCGTCCGTGCCGACCGCGGATGGTCCCATGAACGGACGCTTCACGCGATCGTACACCGGGTCGGGGATGTACGGGCGCATGGCCTCGCGCAGCAGGTGCTTTTCGCGGGGATGGTGGGCGAGGAGGGAGACGGGGAGGCTGTTCGTGTATTCGAAGAGGTGGTGGTCGAGGAAGGGAAGCCGCACCTCCACCCCGTGGGCCATGTCCAGCCGGTCGGCCGCGAGGTGGTAGTTGGCGAAGAGCGAGTGCAGCCACAGGTACAGCAGTCGCCGGGCGGGTTCGCGCCGGGACAGGTCGGCGGTCCGCCGGCAGCGGCGGTAGTACGCGCGGTAGAGGTCGTACCCGGCGAAGCCGTCCAGGAAGTCGCGGGAGCACACCGCGTGGAGTTGGCCGAGGCCGCCCGCCAGGCGCGTGAAGAGCGAGGGGGCCGCCGGAAGCAGAAGCGCGAGGCGGGCCAGCCAAGGTGAGGCGGCCGCCAGGCCGGGGTAGTGGCGCGAGGGCGAGCGCAGCAGGGCCGACAGGATTCGGGGGAGGCGGGCGAGAGCGCGGGTGAGGCCGCCCGCGGCGGGAGCATGGGCCGCTCCCGCGCTGGCGCCAACTCCCGCATCCGCGCCCCGTCCGGCCCCCGACGCCGCCCGCAGGAACTCGTAGCCGAAGAACGCCTCGTCGGCTCCCTCGCCGGCGAGCACCGACTTGTAGCCGGCGTCGCGCACGCCACGGCTGAGCAGGTAGCGCGCGGCTCCGTGCGTGTTGTACTGGATCGTCTCGGCGTGCCACACGGCGTCGGCGAAGTGGTCGGCCAGGTCGGAGTCCGCCGCGGTCACGACCGTGTGCCGCGCGCCCACCGCCGCAGCCGCTTCGCGCGCGCCCCGGCTCTCGTCGTAGTCGCGGCGCTCGAACCCGACCGTGAAGGCGGCGACCGGGTCGTCAACACACGCCGCGGCCACGCCGAGCACCGCCGACGAGTCCAGGCCGCCGCTCAGCAGGCACCCCACCGGCACGGGCGCGACCATGCGCAGCGCGACCGACTCCTCGGTGAGGTCGCGGACGCGCCCGATGGCGTCGTCCAGTTGGGGGGCGGTGCCTGGCCCGCGGGCGAACGGGGCCGCTCGGGGGCCGTGTGCCGCACCGAACGATGCCATACGCGAGCGCCGCCCCGGAACCGGGAGGTCCCAGTAGCGTTCCAGGCGCACACCGGATCGGTCGGCGTGCAGCACGTGGCCCGGGGGCACCTGCGAGACGCCCGCGAAGAGCGAGATCCTCTCGTCGGGGCAGGCGTGGAGCGCGTGGTAGACGCCGCGCGGGTCCCACGAGGCCGCGATGCCGGCGGCAAAGAGTGCCTTGGCCTCGGACGCGAGGTAGAGGCGGCCTTCCTTCTCGGCGTAAAAGAGGGGCTTCAGCCCGAACCGGTCGCGCGCCGCGAAGAGGACACCGCTCTCTTCATCCCAAACAACCATTGCAAACTGCCCGCGCAGATGCGGCAGACACGCGGGACCCAGGTCCTCGTACAGGTGGAGCGCGATCTCGCTGTCCGAGCGCGTGCGGAAGCGGTGGCCCTTCGCTTCGAGCGCCGTCCGGATGCGTTTGTAGTCGTAGAACTGGCCGTTGACGACGATGTGGAGGCGCCCGTCCTCGCTGGCGATCGGCTGGTGTCCTTCCGGGTCGGTGATCGCGAGGAGGTTGTGACCCAGCCCGGCGCGTCCCGATGGCGAGACCCAGATCCGCTCGCCGTCGGGGCCGCGGTGGCGCAGTGCGGCGGTGGCGCGGCGCAGGGCCTGCTCGGGGACCGGGCGGCCGGGGTCGGGCGACAGAATCGCGGCGATTCCACACATGGGCGGCTCAGTCGGCGAGGCTCACGACAGCCTGCCCGCCGGCACAGGTGAAGCGCATCAGCGGGATGCGCTCGCCGCGGGTGAGTTCGAGGTTGTCCGGGGTGATCCGCTGGACGACCGCGACCGCTTCGATGTCGCCCGCATCGGGGTGGGCGCGCGCGAATCTGCGGGCGTGCCGCTCCAGCAGCGACCGGCGAATGGCGTCGAGCTTCCCGGGCTCCATCTGCAGCCAGACGTTGCCGAGGAGGTAGGATTGGAGGAGGAGGTGCCGCATGCTCGCCGGGAAGAGTTCGCGCGGCTCGATGTTTCGTTCCCGGCCTGGGTGGAGGCTCCGCACCTCGTAGCCGGCGTGATAGTTGCGCTCGTCCACCCAGTCGAACAGCCGGTAGCTCTGGTAGAGTCCGACGAGCCAGAGGAGGGCGCGCACGGGGTTGGCCCACGCATTGCCGGAATACGGCTGGCCGGGTTTGGGCAGCCGCCGCCACGCCCTCACGGCCTGCCAGACGCTCATGATCGCCAGGAGTGCGACGAGGGTCAGGGCGGCGAGGTCGGCGGGGCCGGTGCCGGTGGTGGGGGGCGCGGTGGTGGCGAGCGCGGGTGCGCCGAGTCCGGACGCGGATCCGGCGGCGAGCGCCGTGATGTCCGCCGAGATGCCCTGCACGATCTCGGGCGCGAACGGCAGCGCCAGCGCGGCCAGCATGAGCGCGTTGGAGTACGGGATCTTGAGCGTGGCGATGATGCCCAGGTGGAACACGACGGCGGCCGCCAGGAGCGCCCACTTGGCCGCCGAGCCCGCCGGCAGCACGAAGATCAGGACGAACAGCGGCTCCAGGACCAGTGCGGCCAAGGTCACCAGGCGCAGGACGCGGCGGTGGCGGATCGACCAGAAACCCGGCGTGCGGGCGATCGGCATCTTCAGTGCGGCGTGCATGGCGGAGCCGCCCCGCCACATCGGGCTTGAGAACTTGTACAGGCCGGCGACCAGGTAGATCAGCGCCATGTTGGCCATGAAGGCGCGGGGCGCGGTGCCGGGGACGGTTGCGGTGGCCCAGTCGGAGGCGGCGGTCGGTCCTGCTGCGGCCGCCGATCCCGCCGTGCCCCAGCCTGCACCGATCAGGTCTGGCAGGTTCAGGGTGGAGCCGACCGGCAGCAGGACGAGCCACAGGCACAGCAGGTGGACGATGCAGTCGTCCAGGTAGGCGACGAGCGCGTTCCAGCGATAGGTCGAGACGGCCGCTGCGAAGAGGAATGCGGCCGCCGCGCGGGGGTGCCAGCCGACGACGACGAGGACCGCCGCCGCGCACGCGCACAGGTACACGGCGCGGAAGACCCACCCGGGCATCCCGGGCTGGAAGAGGCTGAGCCGGGTCGGGGGAAAGAGGCGGGCAGACAGCCGGTGGTCGATCAGGCCGTTGGGGTCGCTGAAGTCGCCCGCCTGGCGGAGAGCGTTGGCGAAGTAGACGAAGAGCACGCATCCCGCGAGGACGCGCAAGATGTCGAGCGGGAGGGCGTGGATCGGGGCGGCGAGCGTATGCATGATGGGGTCGGGAAAATGTAGCAGGAGCCCATGTCCCAACCATCCATTGCCCGCCGTGACGGGGGGCCCGACCTTGGGCGTTGTGGTCGCCGCGGTGGCCAACGCCGCACTTCCTCCCCAAGGATCCGTCGAAAGCGAGACATCGATGACCGTCCGCCGATTCGTCAGCCTGCCGGCCGTGCTGAGCGCCGCCGTGCCTGCCGCCGCCACCCTGGCCGCTGCTCTGCTGTTCGCGCCGCCCGCCGCCGCGCAGCTCTCCGACGTGCAAATGGAGTGGGGCGTGACAATACCCGTGCGGGACGGCACCGAGCTCCGCGGCACCATCTACCGGCCGGCGGACCAGACGGAACCGTTGCCGGTGATCCTGGGCTTTACCCCCTACATCGCGGACGTGTACCACGGGAAGGCGCGGTACTACGCCCGCCGCGGCTACGTCTTCGCCGCCGTCGACGTGCGCGGCCGCGGCAACTCGGACGGCGTCTTCGAGCCCTTTCACGACGCGGACAAGGACGGCCACGATGTGGTGGAGTGGCTCGCTGTGCAGCCGTGGTCGAACGGGAAGGTGGCGATGTACGGGGCGTCGTACGGCGGCTGGGACCAGTGGACGACCGCCAAGGAGCTGCCGCCAAGCCTGGAATCGATCGTGCCGGCCGCCGCGGCCTACCTGGGCACCGATTTCCCCTTCGTGCACAACGTCTTCGTGCCCTACAACATGACGTGGCTGACGTTCACCAGCGGGAAGGCCGCGCAGAGCACCATCTTCGGCGACGCCGAGCTGTGGGCCGACGCGTTCGGCGAGCGGTATTTCAACCACCGCCCCTTCGCGGAGCTGGACCGGATCGTGGGCAACCTCACCACGCGCTTCCAGACGTGGATGGAGCACCCCACGCCCGACGAGTACTGGCTCGCCTCCGCGCCCAGTCCCGAACAGCTCGCGGCGATGGACATCCCCATCCTCACGATCACCGGGCACTACGACGGCGACCAGCGCGGCGCGCTTCAGCACTACCGCATGCACATGCGCCACGGCAACGAGGCAGCGAAGGCCCGGCACCACCTGGTGATCGGCCCCTGGAACCACGGTGGCGTGGGCACCTCGGTTGACCAGGTGGGCGGGCTCGAATTCGGCCCGGGCGCGCTGCTCCCGCAGGACTCGCTACGCAAGGCGTGGTACGACTGGACGCTGAAGGACGGCCCGCGCCCCTGGTTCCTCGAGAAGCGGGTGGCCGTCTACATCGCTGGCCGCGACGCCTGGGAGTACGCGGACGCGCTGGAAGAGGTCGCGAACGACCAGCTCGTCTACTACTTCGACTCCGCGGACGGCCGCCCCAACGACGTCTTCCGCTCGGGCACGCTGGCCTCCGAGCCCACCGGCAACACCGCGGCCGACTCCTACGTCTACGACCCCCTCGACACCCGCCCCGGGCACTTCGAGAGCTCCGAGTCCGGCAACAACCTGTCCCACTTCTTCTGGGGCGAGCAGCCGCTCAACCAGCACTTCGCGCTGAACATGTTCGACAACGGCCTCGTTTACCACACCGAGCCGTTCGAGACCGAGACCGACCTCGCGGGCTTCATGGAGTTCGACGCGTGGATGAGCCTGGACGTGCCCGACACCGACTTCATGGTCACGGTCTACGAGATCATGCCCGACGGCACCAGCATCTTCCTCACGGGCGACATCATGCGCGCCCGCTACCGCAACTCGCGCACAGCCGAGGAGCCGGTGACCCCGGGCGAGGTCGACCTCTACCGCTTCGACGGCTTCCAATTCTTCGCGCGCCGGATCGCTGCGGGCAGCCGCCTCCGCCTGATCCTGAATTCACCCAACTCCCCGTGGCTCCAGAAGAACTACAACAGCGGCGGCCGGGTCACGCACGAGTCGGGGGCCGACGCGCGGACGGCGACGATCACGTTTCACCACGGGGGCGAGTATCAGAGCCGGCTGAGTGTGCCGGTGAGGAAGCGGCCGGTGTCGTAGGGGGCGGCTAGACTAGACTAGTCGTTCAGCAGCAAACCCGACTTGAGTGCCAGATCCACCCAGTCCGACCGGTCGCGGAGCTGGAGTTTGTCCTTCAGACGGGCGCGATAGTTCTCGATTGTCTTCCGCGCCAGGGACAGCTGTTCGGCGATCTGGCTCGAGGTATAGCCTCTGGCGGTGAGTCTCAGAATGTCGCGTTCCCGAGCGCTCAGCGAGGACAGTGGGGACTCCGGCTGGGCGTCGAACTCCCGCCGCTTCCGCATGTAGAGCCGGGTTGCCTCGCGCGGCATCGTTGTCCGTCCGGCGGCAATCAGGTCCACGGCCCGGACCAGGTCTTCAGGCCCCCGGCTTTTCCGAATGAACCCCATCGCGCCAGCGGACATGATGGGTTCAAGATACTCCTCGTGGTCGTGCCTGGTGAGGATGAGGACGCCTGTGCCAAGCTCCAGCGCGCTGATTCGCCGCGTCGCCTCGATACCGTCCAGCCGTGGCATGTCGATGTCCATCAGGATCACGTCTGGCTCGAGTTTCTGTGCGAGTCGAACAGCGTCTTCGCCGTCGGCCGCCTCGCCGACCACCGTCATTCGACCGGTGTTCTCGATGATCGTCCGAAGACCCGCCCGAACCATTTCATGGTCGTCAACGATGAGCACCTGCGTGTCCCAGCTCACAGGTCTTCCTCTGCCGTACCCTGCCCGGCCACCGGAACGCGTACTCGTATCCTGGTGCCCTCCCCGCGGTTGCTTCGGACCTCGAAGACTCCGCCGACCATGGCGGCGCGTTCACTCATCCCAAGGAGCCCGATGCCGCTCCCGGCCGAAGCGACGGCAGCGGTCTCGAAACCGACACCAGCGTCCCTCACTTCGACTTCGATCCAGTCGGAATCGCGTGTCATGGTGACGAGGGCCTCGTCGGCTCCCGAATGCTCGCGCGCATTGGAGAGGGACTCCTGAACGATCCGAAACACGGCAAGCGCCGTCGCCGGGTCCAGTTCGCGCCCGACATCCATGAGGTTGCCGTGAACCGCGAACCCGGCTTCGGAGTACTCGCGAAACAGAATCCTCAACGCGAAGCTCAGTCCGAAATGCTTGAGTTCAAGCGGCGTCAGACCTCGGCACATCCGCTCTATCGACGCGATGGTATCGCCAATCGCCGAACTCAGCTCCAGCAGACTGTCATCGTCGGCGGACTGGCCCTCCGTGTTCCGCAGGGTCGTGAAGCGGTGCTTGATGAACACCATCCGTTGGACGATGTCGTCGTGCAGCTCGGCAGCGATTCGCGTCCGCTCCGCTTCCGCGGCCTCCACCCTCGCCATGGACATGCTGCGCCAACGGTCGAATCGGGACAGCTCTCGAACCGTGCAGACAACCATCCGTTCGCCATCACCGGTTTGCCAGGGCGTGAGGGCGATTTCCACCGGGAACTGGCTTCCATCTCTTCGTTCCCCATGCAGGAGCAAGCCGTGTCCCATTGGCCGAGCACGGGGTGTGAGCGCATATGCCGCCCTGAGGTCCGCGTGACGTGCGCGGTGCTGGAAGGGCACGAGGAGATCGACGCTCATCCCGACCAACTCGTCGCGATCCCATGCGAACATGGTGGTGGCGCGCGCGTTCGCGTCCCGGATCACGCCCGCGTCATCCACTACCAGGATGGCGTCCGGCGAAGCATTGAGGACATCTCTGAGCAGGTTGTCCGCGAGCATGACGCATTGTACCAACGCGATCGGCAGCATGCCACACGCTACCGCGCGTGATCGATGGGGTTGGTGGCAGGAATCGGGATTTCATTGTGGCCTCACGATCACCTGGACCGGGTCTGAACGGGATGCGGCTCCGAAGTAACCGAAAATGCCCTCATCGCCGTTGAGCCCGAAGCTGGGCCACGGCCGGACCACAAGACGGTCATACCGAAGCTGGGCGAAGCGCGCGAAGTTCTCGTCGAAACCGACGAGGTGGAGGTCGAAGCGGAATTCGGGAGGCTGCCAGGCATGCTGGGGCGAACTGGCGCCATACCCCCAAACCATGATGCGGGCGCGCTGAGCGGCCGGATTCAGTTCCCTCGGGACGAGGTACTTGATCCATCCGGGCTCCTCGCTCACGTCGCCCGGGCTGTCCACGACGACCTGCACGACGTTGGCGGCCTCCGCTACGAGGAGTCCCACCCCCGAGGGAGTCTCGTAACGCAAATCGACGCCGAACGTGTCGGCGACGGGCGAGGCCACGAACTCTTCCGCGGGCTCGACGAGCACCGGAGCGGACGGGACGATGGCGGCTCCCGAGAAGACTCCGAGTTCTGTAGTCCCCGACAGGGTGTACCGGACCCCCACTTCGATAGGCTCTGGAAGCTTGGCACGCAGGCAGGAGACAGGCCCCTTCCAGGCCACCGACCCGGATATCAGATTGCATGCCCGAAGACCCCGTGCCGTGTGCGAATCGGCATCCTGGATCAAGGTGGCTGTCCAGCCCGGGGCGGACAGCTGAGCGCGGACGACCGGTGGATCCCCCAGGGTATCGCGGTGCGGGTAGGTGGCGAGCAACGTGGCGGTGTCGAACCCCGCACTGATCACGGCGGCGATTGCTATGACGTCTTCGTCGGGAACGAAGACCTCCGTCGGGTGCGTGTAGTCGCATCCGCCCGTCGCTACAGCGCCCAATGCCGCCAATGCGGCGAAGAGGGGCGGCACGGCGCGCGCACGGCGCTTGGCCCCTTGCCCCGGAGCCCCTTCCTTCGATCTGTCACGCATGATGATCTTCTCTCTCAGGTCGTTCCTGCTGTAGCATTTAGAAGCGGAATTCAAGTCCCAGGAACGGGACCATGGGTAGCTGTGGGGCGTACACCCGCTCGGTCACGCCGTCCGTGCGTTGCTCCGGTGCGACCCCGACGACATTGGGCAGGCTGAACAGATTGGCGATGGAGGCGAAGGGCGTCAGCGTTCCGCCGCCGAACCAGTCCACGTCCTTCGAGCCCCGCCAGCCCAGGTCGATTCGCAGGTAGGGCGGCAGCGTCTCGGAGTTGTACTCTCCGGCGAAGTTCAGGACATCGTCGTAGAGGCCGCCCACCCGAGCGTCGGGGGACGAGTAGGCCACGAACGGCAGGAAGGCCACGATGGGCGTCGTCGGCTGTCCACTGCGCGCCGAGAAGCGCACGGACCAGGTCGAACCGCCGTGTTTCAGGCTCGCACTCAACTCCCCTTCGTGATCTCTGTGAAACCTGGGTGTATAGGTACGGCCGCCGACCGTTCGGGTCACTTTGGCCCAGCGGTAGCTGCCGACCACGGTCGCCCCGCCACCGGCCGGAGACCAGCTCCAGGCGGACTCCAGTCCCCTGGCCGTGCCGCTCCCCAGTTCGCGTCCGGACGGCTCGACGAGCATGAGTGACTCGATGGGATTGTTGCTGAGGGGCGGAAGGCGGAGATTGTCCATCCTCCGGGCGAAGGCTTCAATGCGAACGCGCACGCCATGGGTGCCGCCTTCCCAGCCGCCGGACACTTCCGAGTTGCTGAGAAGCGGACCTTCCTGGACCGGAGCCAGCAGGTCGTAAGCCAGATAGCTGGACGACACCGGCTCTTCACTGCGGATCGACGACAGCGCCTGGTGCGACCTGCCGGCGGAGAGCCAGGCCTTCCAGCGGGCCTGTTCGTACGATACCTCTGCGAAGGGCGACAGCGCTCCATCGACGCCGAAGAAGTGGTCGGCCCGCAGGCCCCCTCCAATCGCGAACCCCCCGCCCACGGTTACCTTCGCGCTGCCGAATGCAGCAACCCTCGTCGCTGCGGGCGCGAGATCGAACGCTTCGAAGAGGCCGTGCGGGTCGCTTCCGTCCCACTCCCTGCCGACCGCGCTGTGGGCCGCCTCGAAACGGGTCGCCTGCACGCCTCCGTCGAGGGTCACGTCGCCGGACTGCCGCCGCAACCGCGCCTCGGCCCGGTATTCGCCCATTCTGCCACGGATGACCGAGGAGGTGTCCGCATCCAGGGCCTTGCTCCGAAACACCGTGTAGTCGCCGAAAAACCGGCTGTGACCGACGCTCAGGTCGACCAGGGTGGCCGAGCCGACTCGGTCCCGGTAGTGCGCTGCCAGCGCCATGTTCCCCCAGGTCGCCCGTGAGGCCCGACCGAGCGCCGCGTCTCCCCCGGGGACATCCTGGGGCCTCGAATCGAGACCTTCGTCGTTCAAGTAGCCCGTCAGTGAGAGTCGGCGGACGCCCCCGAGGTCTTTCGTCAGCTTTCCATGAACGTCGCCGAAGGAGTACGGGACCGTGGAGTTTTCCAGAATCGCGCCCAGACCCGCCGTCAGCACGTCTATGTAGGAGCGCCTCGCGTCTACCAGGAACGATGCGGACTGGCCCACGGGTCCCTCGGCGGACATGCGCACCGAAGCAATCCCCAATGAGCCGCTCGAGCGGAAACTGTCACGCGCTCCATCACGAGTGGCCACGTCGATGGCGCCCGAGAGCGACCCCACCGCAAGCGCGTCGCTCGACGATCCCGTGAGCAGCGTCACGCGATTGACGGCCTCGGCGTTGAGCGCCGCCACAAATCCCCCGACATGGAACGGGTTGAAGATCCGCACGCCGTCCAGGAAGACCGGCGTGCCCTCGCTCGCCCCGCCCCGAATGAACGGCGCCGCCACCCAGTCGGACGCCGGGGACGCGGCGGGGGACAGGGCGGTGGCGCGCAACACATCCGTCTCCAGCACCACGGGCTGCGCGCGCACCAGTTCCCGGTCGACCACGAAGGCTCCCGGAGACGACGACAAGGGGTCCGCCGCCCGTCGTGCATTGATGCGGATCTCCTCAAGCGCGATCGGTTGCGGTCGCAGCAGGATCGTGAGCTCGCCGTGCAAAGCCTGCGCCACTTCCGTTTGCCAGGGCGCATATCCAAAGGCATCCACGGTGACGATGCCGATGGCATCGCCAGCATCGAGTCCCGCGATCGTGAAGGCACCGAATCTGTCGGTGACCGTTTCCCTGGGTGGAACCTCAGGGATTTCGACCGTCACTCGCGCGAAAGCGATCGGCTCCAGGTCCGTACCGTCACGGACCACTCCGGTCACCGCCGCCTGCTGTGCGGCGAGGGCCATCACTATCGTGGTTGCGCTAATCGTCATCTGTTTCCTGGCCCGTGTTCATGATGCACCGGTCACTGGCGCTATAACGTTCGGCCTCGGGGACCGAGCCGAATAGAGTGTTGGGCACCCCTTTTGAAGGGGAGTTTTTCCCCTTCGATGCCCGCGGATTCTGCCATCTGTCATTTGGATTGACAATCTGCAAGGTATGGGCTCATAATCCACTACCACCTCAACCCCACTGACCCGTTCTCAACCACCCGGAGCCACAGTGCCCGTTATCGATCGCAACCTGGCGGGACCACTCCTCAACCGTACGCGCCACTACCCGGTCGTCACCGTGACCGGACCCCGACAATCGGGCAAGACCACGCTGTGCCGCACCGCGTTCCCCGACCGGCCCTACGTCTCGCTCGAGGGAATGGATGTGCGTGCGTATGCCCGCGAGGACCCCCGCGGCTTCCTGCGCGAATACCGAGACGGTGCAGTGATCGACGAGGTGCAGCGGGCCCCGGATCTGACCTCATACCTCCTGGAGCTGGTGGACGAGGACCCGACCCCGGGCCGCTTCGTGTTGACCGGCTCACAGCACTTCGGGCTGACCGAGGCGGTGAGTCAGTCACTGGCTGGCCGCGTTGGCGTGCTCCACCTGTTGCCGCCCGGACTCGACGAGCTGGCCCGCTTCGAAGAGCCGGTGCCGAGCCTGCTGGAGGTGCTGTGGACCGGCGCCTACCCCCGAATTCACGACCGCCGCATTCCCCCCGACGTGTGGCTGCGGGACTACTTCGCCACGTATGTCGAGCGCGATGTTCGGTCGCTTCGCAACGTCACCGACCTGGAGGCGTTTTCGGCGTTCGTGCGCATGACCGCCGGGCGGACCGCTGCCGAGATCAACCTGTCGGCGCTGGCGGGCGATATCGGTGTCCGCCACAATACGATTCGCGCCTGGCTGTCGGTGCTCGACGCGAGCTTCCTGATTTTTCACCTGCCCGCCTTCCGCAGGAACATCCGCAAACGCCAGATCAAGGCGCCGAAACTGCACTTCCTCGACTCCGGGCTCGTGTGCCACCTGCTCCGCATTCGGTCCCCCGAAGAGCTGCGCCACCACCCGCTGCGCGGGGCGATCTTCGAGAGCTGGGTGGCCTCCGAGATCTTCAAGGCCGCAACGCACCGCGGGGTTCAGCCGTGGATGCACCACTACAGGGCGGCCGGTACCGAAGTCGATCTGATCGTCGACACGGGATCCGCGCTGATCCTCACCGAGGCCAAGTCGGGAAGCACCGTCACGCCGCGCTTCTTCGCGGGCATACGCAGGCTCGGGCGCGAGCTGGCCAGCGCCGGATTCGCGATCGAGCGTCGCGTCGTCTACGGGGGCGATGTCCGCCAATCACGCGGTGACGCGGAAGTCGTCCCCTGGAACCGCCTCCTGGACCTCACCTGGTGAGCGCCGCCCCTACCCGCCAATCCTCCCGTAGACCCTGAAGTCCAGCCTCGCGTCCATCCCCGGACCCGTCGTCAGTTCCACCTTCACCGGTTCGCTCAAGCCCCCCGGCGGCAGCCTGTCGTGCGAGCCCATCCGCCCCTCGAACGACCACTCGCCGCTGCCGCCCTCCGCGCGCAACCGCACGGGCCCGTGCACCACCCCGTCCGACACGTTCCGGAGCTGCACCTCGACCGTCGCCGTGCCAGCCGCCGCGTCCCAGACCACCGGCCCAGCCACCACGAGCAGCTCGCCGGTGACGTCCGTCTCCTCGCCGGCGGGGGCGGCGGGGGACGACGCACCACCGGCCGTCACCTCCACCGTGGTCGTGAACAGTTCGTCGACTCCATTCCGGCGGCTTATCCACAGGGGATGAAAGGCGCCGTTCGCGTCGCCCGCGAGCCCCAGGTAATGGCCGGGCTGGTTGCCCCGCGCGTTGTCGAAGGAGACCTCCAGGCGGGCGTGGCCCAGATCCCCGAAGTACTCCGCCCTGGCGTTGCGGCTCTGCTCGGCCATCACCACGGTCATGCGCTGAAGCAGGTCCATCTTCGCGATCTCTTCGTCGGTCAGGTCCTTCACGTCGGGGTCGGCCGCGACATTGTGGACGCGTGCCACGGGGGCGTGCGCCGGTGGCGGGCAGGACGGCTCGCTCGCCACCGGGACGTTCGCTGCGAAGGTCTCGCCCCCATCCGACGACGACGTGAAGAACAGCTCCCAGCAGCGGCGCGTATCGTCGCGGCGCCTGTCGTACCACGCGACGCCCACGACGCCGTCCCGGTTGACCTCGACCACGGGAAGCATCCGGTCATCGAGCGGGTCGCCCGGCGCTGGCGGGTCGTTGTCGTTGAGCCGCATCTCGTCCGACCAGCTCCGCCCGCCGTCGGTGGAGCGCCGGAACCAGACATCGGAGGTGGCGCCGGCCGCACCGTCCCCTCCGGTCACCCCGTCCCAGACGACGTAGATGTTGTCGCCGTGCGGCCCTTCCGTGCGGTCCCAGGCCACGATCGGCAGCGTGAACGCGCTGGTCATCTCGGTCTGCGCGTAGGGCCAGGAGTGCGTGCCCACCCGGAACGCGACCTCCGGCTCGGTGAAGGTCTCGCCGCCGTCCTCCGACCGCATGGTGAAGAACGGCATTTGGGCGTTCTTCTCGTCGCTCAGCGGGAAGAAGTACTGGTAGAAGGTGACCAGCAGCGCGCCGTCGGAGAGCACGACGGGCTCGGTGGCCACCAGCTTGCCGCCGGGGATCGTCGCCAGCAGCTTCGGCTCGCTCACCGTGTTGCCCCCGTCGTCGAGGGTATGCAGGAAGAGCTGGAAGTCGTCCCGGATGAACGAGTCGCGCACGTCGTTCCACACCACGTAGAGGCGGCCGCGGTTGGGGCCGTCGCTCCAGTCCGCGGCAATGCGGGCGTGGTCGGGCGGCACGGGGCTGCGCAGGCGCGCCGGGCCGGTCCATGTGGCGCCCTCGTCGTCGGTCGACCACACCATGATCGTGCCGTCGCTGCGCACCGGCTGATCGGGCAGCAGGCCACCCATCGTGTTGGCGCCGACATAGCAGTACAGGATCCACATCCGGCCGTCCGGGCCCGGCACCACCATCGGGTCGAAGGCGCCGGGCTCGTCGCCGGGCAGCGTGATCGGCTCCCACGCCACGCCGCCGTTGCGGCTCAGGAAGGCGGCGTTGCTTCGGGTCGACAGCGTCAGGGCCATCGTCGGATCCGGAAAACTCATCCCCCCCGTCTGCGTCACCGCGATCAGGAAATCGGGGCTGTCCGGACTGGCCGCGATCCAGGGCTCGTTGAACTGGCCGGGCCCCACACGGAGGTTGGGGCCGACGACGACCTCGGGGGACTGGGCGGCGAGGGGGGTGGTGGCGGAGATCAGCGCGGCTGCCATCGCGGCAATGACCGGCAGTCGACTCGTCTTCATGGTCCAGGTCCTTGCAGAATGCGGCTGTGGTCGAGAGTCTGTGTCGATCACCATGGCCGCCGGCTGCGGTCTGAACAAGAGAGGATGCATCGCATGGCGCAGACACGGGTTCGAGACCTCTGGGCGTTCGCCCCGTGGATGCTTCTGGCGTGCGCGGACGAGGACGCGACCACGCCTGACCCGGTGGAGGACTGGTACACCGTGGCCGAGTTCGAAATCGGCGATCGGATGGACGGCGACGCTCTCTTCGGCTTCTTCATCGATGTGGCGCCTTCGGAGGACGGTTCCAGGATCCATGTGCTCGATTCGGAAGCTTCCGAAGTCACCATCTGGACGCCGCAGGGAAACCTGCTCACGCGGTTGGGGCGGGCCGGCGGGGGACCGGGAGAGTTCCAGCGCCCCTCCCGGCTCACACTCCTTCCCGATGGCTTCTACGTCAGGGATGATCGCCGGATCACCACGTTCACGCCGGACGGTGAACTCGCAGGAACACACGACCATCCGCGCAACGTCCAGTTCCAGGGGTTCCCGGTCCAGATCTGGGACGCTTTCAGCGACGGCAGCTTCGCGGCGCTGGCCGCCCCGGCGGTGCTCGACCAGAGCACGACGAGCGATCCGACGGAAGACCTCCCGGTGCTCCGAATAGTGGACGAAGGCGGCTCCTGGCGACCCGAAGTACTGGCGCGACTGAGTTTTCGGAACTGGCAGGCATCGGTCCAGGTCGAGGCTGGCGCGAGGCCGAGCCCGCTTCCGCAGCCGTGGGTGACGCCCGACCACTTCGAGGTGGACCACCTCAGCGCCAGCGTGGTGGTCAAGCGCGGTTTTGAGACTCTGCCCGGATTGATCGAACTCATCGAGATTACGACTGCGGGCGACACGGTATGGACGCGCCGCGTCCAGCTGCCGGCCACTCCCGTTACCGAGGAACAGATCCAGGCGGAAGTGGATGAGTGGGCGGCCCTGCTGGCCGAGGATCCGTCGCCGACGCTGAAGAGCAGGATTCGCGCCGCCTGGCACATCCCGGAATACTGGCCCGCCGTCCGCCAGATAAGCGTCATGTCCAACGGCGAAATCTGGTTCGAGCCCCTGGGCTCGGACACGCGGGGCGTCTGGTATGCCGTGCG
Organism: uncultured Gemmatimonadaceae bacterium; assembly: GCA_964602175.1. Taxonomy (GTDB): domain Bacteria; phylum Gemmatimonadota; class Gemmatimonadetes; order Longimicrobiales; family Gaopeijiaceae; genus Bin94. The sequence continues at coordinate 34,684 of CAZRQE010000105.1, forward strand.
CAAGGGATCGGAGGACGGCCCGGTCCGAAGGATCACGGTGCCGGAGTCGTTCGAGCCCCGCGACGTCACCGCCACCCACGTCTGGGGGGTCAGGCGCGACGAACTCGATGTGGGGTATGTTACGGGTCTGCGCCTCCTGCCCGGTCAGCCACAGGAACCCCCATGAACCACGACTACGACGCGATCATCATCGGAGCCGGCGTCATCGGCACCGCCACCGGCTTCGAGCTCGCCAAGCGCGGCTACCGCACCCTCAACGTGGACAAGCAGCGGACGGCCGGTTCCGGCTCGACGTGCAACACCTGCGCGATCATCCGGTTGCACTACTCCACGCCCGACGGCTGCGCGATGGCCCGCGAGAGCTACTTCTACTGGCTCGACTGGGGCCGCTACCTGGGCGTGGCCGACGAGATGGGGCTCGCCCAGTACGTCAACACCGGCTGCCTCGTCATCAAGAACGACCGCAACAAAAACCTCGTCAACGTGATGGCGGCGCTCGACGAACTGCACGTCGCCTACGAGGACCTCACCGCCGACGGGGTGTGCGCGCGCTTCCCCTGGATCGACACCCGCACGTACGGTCCCCCGGTCACCACCGACGACACGCGCTTCGGCGAGCCCACGGGCGGCCACATCCGCGGGGCCGTCTACATCCCCGAGTCCGGCTACATCGACGATCCCACCCTTGCCTGCCACAACCTGCAGCGGGCGAACGAGGCGCATGGCGGGGAGTATCGCTTCAACGCGGAGGTTGTGGAGGTTTTGCAGAGCGGCGGCCGCGTCGCTGGAGTACGCCTCGCCGACGGCACCCGCATCCACGCGCCGGTGGTGGTGAATGTGGGCGGTCCCCACTCGGCGATCATCAACGGAATGGCCGGCGTGCTCGACGGCATGAACATCACGACGCGCGCCCTGAAGCAGGAGGTGTGCTACGTCCCGGCCCCCGCCGGCCTCGACTACAACCAGCTCGCGCCCCTCATCTCGGACGGGGACATCGGTTGCTACTCGCGGCCCACCACCGGCAACCACATCCTGATCGGCTCCGAGGATCCGCCCTGCGACGTGCTGGAGTGGGTCGAGGACCCGGACGACTACAACACCAACTTCACCCACCAGTGGGAGACGCAGGTGATGCGCGAGGCCCAGCGGCTGAAGGGCCTGGGCATTCCCGGCCAGACGGGCGGGCTCGTGGACCTGTACGACGTGTCCGACGACTGGATCCCGATCTACGACAAGTCCGACCTGCCCGGCTTCTACATGGCCGTGGGGACTTCGGGGAACCAGTTCAAGAACGCCCCGGTGGCGGGCAAGCTCATGGCCGAACTCATCGAGCAGGTCGAGGGAGGCCACGATCACGACGCGGACCCGGTCACGATACCGCTCACGTACACGCGCCGGACCTGTGACATCGGCTTCTTCAGCAGGAGGAGGTCGCTGAATCCCGATTCGTCGTATTCGGTCATCGGCTGATGATTCCGGACAGGCGCACGGCGGGCCGCCCTGACCGATGAACTGGCTCCGATCCAGCCGTCTCTGGCATCCCGCGCCGCTGAAGCGCCACTACGAGGTCGTCATCATCGGCGGCGGCATCCACGGCCTGGCGACCGCCTACTACCTGGCCCGCACACACGGCATCAGCGACGTCGCCGTGCTCGAGTCCCACTACATCGGCTTCGGCGGCTCCGGGCGGAACACCGCGATCGTCCGCGCCAACCAGCGGACGGCCGAGAACGTGCGGCTCTACGACGAAGGCCTGAAGCTGTGGGCCGTCCTGACCGACGAGCTCGACTTCAACCTCATGTTCTTCAACTGCGGGACCCTCAACCTCGCGCACAGCGAGGCCGCGATGAACGGCTGTCGCATGTTGGCCAGCACCCACAACCTGCTCGGCGTGAAGTCGGAGGTGCTCGATCCGCAGCAGTGCGCGGAGGTCATTCCCGGGCTCGACATCTCGGACCGTCTCGCGTTTCCGATCCACGGGGGGCTGTTCCACCCGCCCGGCGGCATCGTGCGGCACGATGCGGTCGTGTGGGGCCTGGCCAAGGGGGCGAGCGCGCACGGCGTGCACATTCACCAGGGATGCGAGGTCCGCGGGATCGACACGCGCGACGGCCGCGTGACCGGCGTCCGCACCAGCCTGGGCCCCATCGGTTGCAAACGGCTGGGGATCATGGCGGGGGGATACGGCTCGGCGGTGGCCGCCATGCTGGGGATCGAACTGCCCATCCACCCCCTCACGATTCAGGCGATGGTCACACACCCCCTCAAGCCGTTTCTCCACCACGTCTTCAGCTCGGGCGCGTACCACGTCTACGCCAACCAGACGCTCAAGGGCGAGATCGCGACCGGCGCGCACATGGATCCGCAGGTCAACTACACCACCGACGCGACCGCTTGCTACCTCAAGCACCAGGCCGAGGCGCTCGCCGAACTCATGCCGGCGCTGCGCGGCGTCCGTTTCATGCGCATCTGGTCGGGCCTCGCCGACATGACCCCGGACATGGCGCCGATCATGGAGGGCGAACTGGGCTACCAGGGTCTCTACCTCGATGCCGGCTGGGGATACTTCGGCTTCAAGTCCGGCCCGGTGGCGGGCAAGTACATGGCCGAGTACATGTCGACCGGCGAGCGGCCGGACATCCTCAGGGCGTTTCAGCTGAAACGTTTCCTGGAAAACCGCTACTCCGGCGAGACGGCATCGGTCATGAAGTACGGGCACTGGGACTGATGGGGGCCCGGCGACCGATGATCGCGCCGCGACCGACGGAGGCGCGCCCGTGACCTTTCGCCTCACCTGCCCCGTCTGCGGCAAGCGCGACGTCTACGAGTTCACCTTCGGCGGACAGGAGCGGGGTCCGCGGCCGGAGCAGGACGGACTGAGCGCGGAGGAGCACTTCCGCTGGACCCAGTTCCGCTTCATTCCGTACGAGCCGCAGGAGGAATGGTGGTATCACGGGCAGGGCTGCGGCGTGTGGTTCAGGACGACGCGGGATCCGGGCACCAACCGGGAGGTCGAGTGAGCCGCGGGCGTTCGGGGACGAGCCGCCGGCGTTCGGGGCATGGCCGCCCGCAGAGCCGCCTGCCCCCGGGGCCGACGTGCCGAGTCGACTTCTCCCGTCCGCTCGAATTCACCTTCCTTGATCGGGAGATGACCGGGTACGCCGGCGATACGGTGGCTTCGGCGCTGTACGGAGCCGGGGTACGGATCCTGGGGCGCAGCCTCAAGTATCACCGCCCCCGCGGGCTGTACAGCATGGAGGGCGAGTCGGCCAACACGTTCATGTCGATCGACGGGGTCCCGAACGAGTGCGCGGAGACCACGGAACTCCGCGCCGGCATGACCGTCGCGCCCCAGAACGTGCGCGGCGACCCCCGGAGCGACCGCTTCGGCTTCCTCAGCGCGTTCGACCGGTTGATGCCGGCGGGATTCTACTACCACCTCTTCCATCGTCCGCAATTCCTCTGGCCACTCTTCCAGTCCGGTCTCAGGCGGATGGCGGGTACCGGCGTCCTGGACCCGCTGGGGGAATACGGGAACGGCGTTCGGTCAGAGCGCTACCTGAACGCGGATGTGGTGGTGGTCGGGGGTGGTCCGGCGGGTATGGCGGCGGCGCTGGCCGCGGGCGAGAGCGGACTCCGGGTCTGCCTCTTCGAACGGCGCGGCAGGCTTGGCGGACATCTGGCCTGGCGGGTTCGCGAATTCGAGGGCGAGCCCCTGTACCGGCGGGCCGAGGCGCTCGCCGCGGAGGTACGGGCCGCGGAGAATGTGAAGGTTTTCACAAGGTCGCCGGTCACCGGCGTCTGGGGCGATAACCTGGTGACGGGATTCACGGTGGGCACGGAGGACGACCCCTTTCGGGAGTGCCACTGGGAATGCCGGGCCAGGACGGTTGTGGTCGCGGCGGGGTGCATGGACCGGCCGCTCGTGTTCAACCACAACGACCGGCCCGGCGTGATGCAGGTCGGCACGGCGTGGCGTCTGGCGCGCACCTACGGCGTCCGCCCGGGCAAATCGGTTGCCTTCAGCGTGGCCGACGATCTGGGCCTGGAAGCGGCGATCGATCTCGACGACCTGGGCGTGCGCGTCCGGTTCATCGCTGACGCCCGCGAGTCCGGCCAACAGGGCAGGGAGGTGTTCGAGGCGCTCTGCGACCGGGCGATACCGTTCTTCCCCGGATGCGCCGTCTCCCGCGCGTTGGGGAGGAAGCGCGTGAGGGGTTGCGTCCTTCGGTCCCTGAAGGGCGGCCGTTCCCGGCGCTTCCGCTGCGACGTGCTGGTCGCGAACGCGGGGGTGCAACCCCGGATCGGGACCCTCGCGACGGCCAACGCCCGGCTCGAGTACTGCCCGCACACCCACGGCTACCAGCCCGCCGAACTGCCGCAGGGAGTGTTCGTTGCCGGAAGCATGACGGGGTTGCGCGATCCGCGTTCGATCGAGGCGTCGGGGCGGGTCGCCGGCTTCGGGGCGGCGGAGTGGTGCGGTGCCCGGGCATCTCGGCCCGCCGAGGCCGCCCTGCAGGAGGCGAAGGCGCTGCCCGGGCCGCCCCCCGGCTGCGGAATCATCCATGCCCCCGCCATCGGCCGCGGCGCGAAGGCGTTCATCGACCTCGACGAGGACGGCACCTACAAGAACGTGAAGGAGTCGATGGCGCGCGGGCTGGACGTGCCGGAACTGGCCAAGCGCTTTGCCGGCTTCGGGCTCGGGCCGGGCCAGTACCGGGTCGCGGGTCAGAACCTGGCGATGATCATGGCCGGCCTGAGGGGCGACCCGGTGGAGGAGGCGCGCGCCACAACGGTGCGTCCGCCGCTGGCCGCTCCCAGCATCGCAACCCTGGCGGGGCCGGGCCACGACGTGCACAAGCGGACGCCGCTGCACGCCGAGCAGGTGGCAAGAGGGGCGGTCTTCCGCCGCGCGGGACCCTGGCAGCGGGCCCGCCACTTCGGCGACGACCCGTCCTGCCGCGACGAGATCCGCAGCGTGCGCACCAACGTCGGCATCCTCGACAGCTCGCCGCTCGGCAAGCTCCGGATTCACGGCCCCGACGCTCTGAGGGCGCTGCAGCGGGTGTACATATCCGACATGAGCAAGGCGCGCCCCGGCTATTGCAAGTACTCGGCGATGTGCAACGACATGGGTCAGCTCATGGACGACGGCGTCGTCGTGAGCGAGGGCCCGAACGACTACTACTTCACGACCCGTTCGGCGCGCGCGGGGACGACGGTGGAGTGGTTCCGCTTCCACACGCGGCACGACGGCTGGGACTACAACCTCGTCAACCTCACGGACGCGCTGGGCTCGCTCAACATCGCCGGACCCCACGCGCGCAAGGTTCTGGAGCGGGTCACAAGCGACGACGTCTCGAACGAGGCGTTCCCGTACATGGCGTGCCGGCGGATCACCGTCGGCGACGGGGTCGAGGCGCGCTGCCTGCGCCTGGGGTTCGTGGGCGAACTGTCGTTCGAGCTGCACGCGCCGGCGAGCTGCGTCCCGTACCTGTGGGACCTGTTGATGGCGGCGGGGGCCGACTTCGGGATCCGGGCGTTTGGTCTGGAGGCGCAGAACTGCCTGCGTGCCGAGAAGGGACACGTCATCATCGGGACGGAGTCGGAGCAGCGCGTGATCCTGACGGACCTGGGGATGGGGTGGATGTGGGACCGCGAGGACACGGCGTCGAAAAAGGTGGGCGCTCCCGCGCTGCGGGCGTGCGAGCGGCAGACGGGCCGCTTGAAGCTGGTGGGACTCCGGGTGGAGGAGGGCGCGAAGGCTCCCCGCGACGGGACGCTGGTGGTCGACCGGGAGAAGATCGTGGGGTACGTGTGCACGACGCGTGACAGTGAAGCGCTGGGGTGGCAGTACGGCCTGGCGCTTGTGCACAGGGAGCATGCCTTCCCGGGGCGGCGGATCCATCTCTGCCACGAGGAGACGCAGGGAGAGCGTGTGACCTCCACGGCATTCGTGATATCGCCGCACTTCTACGACCCAAGGGGACTGAGGCTGCGCTCATGACGCACCATTCCTCCGGCCGTCCCCGCGCTTTCCGCCGCTCGCCCTGCTCGTTCGGCGCGAAGCCGGCCGAGACGGAACTGCGCGACGGATGGAACGTCGTGCTGCGCTATGAAGGCGAGGACGGCCATCGCGGGCGCGAGGGTGGCGATCCCGGTCGCGGAGACGGCCATTCCGGTGCGGGCCCCTGGCTCGTCGATCTCAGCCATCGGCGGCGCTGGGACTTTCAGGACAGCGGCGTGGCGGACCTGCGGCCCATGGGGCTTCCGGTTCCGGAGGGGTTCGGCGAGGTGGGTGTCCACAATGGGCTGGTCATCAACCGCATGAACCGCACTCAGGTCGCGATCTGGCACCTGGGCGTGTCGCCGCCGCCGGACACGCCCGCCGAAACCGGCTTTACGGAAGTCACCGATGGACACTGCATGCTGGCTTTCGTAGGCGACGGGGTCCCGGAGGTCCTCGAACACCTGACCGCCCTGGACCTCTTCGACCCGGCGCGCGACATGCCCTTCCTGACCCAGGGACCGGTGCTTCACGTGCCCTGCCAGGTGGTGACTTTCGCGGCGGACCTGGTCGTGATGACCCTGGCCCGCGGCTACGGCGAGACGTTCGCGGAGGCGGCGCTGGCGTCGGGCGGGATCGCCGGGCTGAGGCCGGGTGGCGAGCGGGTGTTTGCGCGGGCGTTTGAACGGGCGCTTCCGGGGTGAGACGTTTCAGCTGAAACGTCGACAGCGCCGATCCCGGGTCCCCCGGCCCGCGCAGCCCTACGGAATCACCTCCCGCTCCCTTCCCGTCAGCCCCAGCAGGTGCTCCTGGAAGTAACGACGCCTCGCCGCGTCCGTGAACGCCGCGCTCTGGCCCGTGAACCAGTGCGGCTGCTCGGGCACGACGATCAGGTCGTGCGGCTTCCCGGCCCGGATCAGCGCTTCGACCAGCTTCATCGTGGCCGAGAAGGTGGCGTTGACGTCGCTGGTTCCGTGGATCAGGAGCAGCTTCGCCTGGAGCCGATCGGCCAGGCGCAGGCTGGAGCCGTATTCATAGCCTTCCGGGTTCTCCCAGGGACGGTCCATGTAGGGCTCGATCGCCCACGCGTTCTGGTCGTGGATGTCGTAGACGCCGTTCACCGCGACGCCGACGTCGTAGAAGTCGGGCTCGAGGACGAGCGCCCGCACGGTCATGTAGCCGCCCCACGAACCGCCGTGGATGCCGACCCGGTCGAGGTCCATCCACGGGCGCGTGGCGGCCGCGTTCTCCATCGCGGCCCGGTGGTCGGGGATTTCGTTGCGGCCGAAGTTGCGGTAGGCCACGTCCTGGAAGGCCTTGCCGCGCTCGGTGGTGCCGCGCCCGTCGACCATGAACACGACGAACCCCAATTGCGCCAGCGCCGCCTGGCTGATGCCGCGCCCGTCCGTGAACGTCTTCGGGACCCAGCTGATGAAGGGCCCGTTGTAGATGTAATCGATGACCGGGTACTTCCTCGCGGGGTCGAAGTCGTGCGGCTTGTAGATCACCCCGTAGAGGTCGGTCTCTCCGTCGGCGGCCTTCACGACGAACTCCTCGGGCGGGATCCAGCCGAGTTCGTCCAGCGCGCTCACGTCGGCTTCGGTCACGACGTGCACGAACTCGCCGTCGGCCGTGCGCACCTCGGTGCGGGGCGGGCGGCTCGTGCTCGAATGCGTGTCCACGATGTACGCGCCGCTGGGCGATACCGTGGCGCTGTGCTGACCCTCTCCCTCCGTGAGGCGCATCACATCGCCGCCGTCCAGCGCGACGCGGTAGAGGTGTGTGTCGTACGGCCTCTCCTCCTCTAGATGACCCGTGAAATAGACGAATCCCGCAGCCTCGTCGACGTGAACGATCCCGAGCACCGGCCACTCGCCCGCGGTCAGCCTGCGGATCAGCCGGCCGTCCAGGCCGTACAGGTAGATGTGGTCCCAGCCGTCGCGCTCGCTGATCCAGAGGAACCGCTCGCCGTCCGCCAGCGGCCGGGCCAGGGCGCGCCACGACGGGGTCGTCCCGATTCCCTTGATGAAGGTGGGCTGCGTCTCTTCGAGGACGACGCGGGTTTCGCCCGTGGCGGGATCGGCGGCGACCAGGTGCAGCGTCTCGTAGCTCCGGAACATCCGCAGGAAGAGGTACTCCGACCCGTCCGGCAGCCACCCGACCGCGCTGAGGATCTGCTCGTCCTCGCCGACGTCGACCTGGACCGCCCGCCGGCCGACGACATCCACGATGTGCAGTTCCTGGCGCGGCATGGGATTGCCGGCCTTCGCGTACGGCGCGTACTCGACCTCCTCGGTCTGCTTCAGCCAGTGCACGATCGGCACGCGCTCCATGTGGCGGCTGTCCACCTTCATGGCCGCGACCCGGCCCCCGTCCGGCGCCCACATCGCGCCCTCGACGCTCCACGCGTAGTCCTCCTCGCCGTCCTCCACGACCGGATGCTCGCGCCCGTCGAACGTCGCGCGCACCCACAAGCCGTGGTCCTTCTCGGTGAGCAGCCAGCGGCCATCGGGCGAGGGCACCTCCATGACCGCCGGCGCCCCGCTGGTGAACCCTTCCCGCACCACCCGGGGGGCCGCACGTGCCGCAGCCTCGCCCTCGGCAGCCGGCCGGGCGCTGACCGCGTAGTCGTCGAGGTCCAGTTCGAAATGCCGGTCCTCGACCGTGAAGCGCACCAGGCGCTCGCCCTCGCCGGCGAAGGTGAAGCTGTCGAAGGGCAGTCCCCGGTACGGCGGCTCATGCCCCAGCACCGGGGTCAGCGCCTCCCGAAGCCGCTCGGTGTCGAAGAACGGCTCGGTAGTGCCGGCCGCGGGATCCGTCCTGTAGATGACCGTCTGGTCAGGCTGCCCCTCGGCGAACCAGAAGCTCTGCCCGTCGGCCATCCAGTTGATGGCACACGCGGCCCCACCCAGCGGCCCGACATCCGGACAGATCACCCCACCCTCGATCAGGCTCGGGATCTGCATGTAGCGGGCGTACATCGCGTCCCGCTCGGGGTCGAGCGACTCCTGGGCGGCGGCGGTTGCCGGCGCGAGGACGCTCAAGAGAGCGAGGAAACAGGCGGCGAGGCGCATGACCGGACTCCAGCTGGGTTGCAAGCGGCAGAGAGGGACTGGCTTGGGAACCAGACCGAAGTCACTATATCGGCGGCGTGATCGCTCAACCAGCCACGCCCCTTCACACTCGCGCCTGCATGAAAGCCACCGAGGTCACAATGCCCACGTTCCTTCGCAGACTCCCGCACATCACGGCCGCGCTCGCCCTTTTGGCCATCGCCGCCCCAGTCGCCCCAGTCGCCCCAGGGCTCGCCGCCCAGCAGGTCACCGAAAGCGCCTACGCGCGCGCCGAGCAATTCCTGCCCTGGAACGCGTCCAACCTGATCTCCGGCGACCAGGTCCAGCCCGAGTTCTTCGACGGCGACCGCTTCTGGTTCCGCAGCCGCAGCGACTCCGGCCACGAGTTCGTCGTCGTGGATCCCGCCGCCGCCACCCGCCAGCCCGCCTTCGACCACGCGCGCCTGGCGGCCGCCCTGTCGCTCGCCGCCGACACCGCGTACGAGGGCCGCGCGCTGCCCTTCGAGGAGTTCGAGTTCGTGGACGGGGGCGGCTCGGCGCGCTTCGGCGCCATCCGCTTCCAGGTCGCCGACTCCGTGCAGTGGACCTGCGACATCGGAGCCTACACCTGCGCCGGGCCCACCACCGCGACCGCCCCCTCGGACGCGGACCGCCCGTCGCCCGACGGCCGCTGGATCGCCTTCGCCCGCGACGAGAACCTGTGGGTGCGCGACGCCGCCAGCGGAGCGGAAACGCAGCTCACCCACGACGGCGAGACCGACTTCGGCTACGGTGCGATCCCCGAGGGCTGCTGCCAGGAGATCACGAGCCGCCGCGCCAACCGCGAGCGTTCGCCGGTCATGCAGTGGTCGCCCGATTCGCGCCGGATCGCCACGCACCGCTACGACGAGCGCGAGGTCGAGCGCTTCCACCTGCTCGAAGCCGCCGACGGGCGCCCGATCCTGCACTCGTGGGCCTACGCGCTCCCCGGCGACTCGGTGGTCCCCACATCGGAGCTGTGGATCCTCGACGCGGAGTCCGGCGCTTCCGTCCGCGCCGACATCCCGCCCCAGCCTGGCAACTTCGCCCGCGGCGATACCGCTTTCGCCGACGTCCAGTGGACCGCGGACGGCAGCCACGTGTTCTACACGCACCGCAGCCGCGACTTCAAGAGTTACCGGCTCTTCCGCGTGGACGCCGCCACCGGCAGCGCGACCGAGCTGCTGGAAGAGACCGGGCCGACCTATGTCGAACTCAACAACTTCACCTCGTTCGCGCCGGCCTGGCAGGTGCTCGGCAACGGCTCCGAGTTCCTCTGGTGGTCCGAGCGGGACGGCTTCGGGCACCTGTATCTCTACGACGGCGACGGCAACCTGAAAAACCGGGTCACCTCCGGCCCCTGGCTGGTTGCGCAACTCCTGCAAGTGGACGAGGCCTCGCGCACCGTGTACTTCACGGCGGTGGGCCGGGAAGAGGGACGCCATCCCTACCACCTCCACCTGTACCGCGTCGGCCTGGACGGAACCGGCCTGCAGCTGCTCAGCTCCGAGGACGCGGTTCACCAGATCACGCCCTCGCCCAGCGGCCGCTATTTCCTGGACCAGTACTCGACTCCCGAGATGGCCCCCACGGCAGTCGTGCGCGGTGGTGACGGCCGGGTCGTGCAGACCGTCGAGACCGCCGACATCTCCCGCCTCGAACAGGCCGGCTGGATCCCGCCCGTGCCCTTCGAGGCCAAGGGGCGCGACGGCACCACCAGCGTGTACGGCCTCCTCTGGTTCCCTTCCGACTTCGATCCGGAGCAGAGCTATCCGGTCGTCGACTACATCTATCCCGGGCCGCAGATCGGCGCCGTCACCCGCTACGACTTCTCGGCCTCCGGGCGCGGCAATGGCCGTGCGCTCGCCGAACTCGGCTTCATCGTCTTCGCGGTCGACGCCTTCGGCACGCCGCTGCGCTCCAAGGCCTTCCACGACGCCTACTATGCGAACATGGGCGACAACGGCATCCCCGATCACATCTCGGCGCTCAAGGAGTTGGCCGGCCGCTACCCCCAGATGGACCTCGGCCGGGTGGGCATCTTCGGGCACTCCGGCGGCGGCTTCTCGTCGACCGACGCGATCCTGCGCTGGCCCGACTTCTTCAAGGTGGCGGTCTCCGGCGCCGGCAACCACGACAACCGCGGCTATCACTTCCCCTGGGCGGAGAAGTACCAGGGGCTGCTCGTCGAGAACGAAGACGGCACGGACAACTACGACAATCAGGCCAACCAGAACCTGGCCGCGAACCTCAAGGGCAAGCTGCTGCTGCACTATGGAACGCTCGACGACAACGTGCACCCCAACATGACGATCCGCGTGATCGACGAACTGATCGCGCACAACAAGGACTTCGACATGTTCGTGCTTCCCAACCGGAATCACGGCTACTCGAGCGAGCCCTACGTGGTGCGCCGGACGTGGGACTACTTCATCGAGCATCTGCGCGGCGAGGTGCCGCCGACGGAGTACAGGATTACGGGGCCGGGGGGCTGAGGGCCTGAAGGGAGAGCGACGATTGCCCTGGCCGATGGGTTCCGTTAGGGTAGACACAAATCAATTCTTCTACCATTGATCGGCCGGGGACAACGATGGGCCTCAATATCAAGAACGACGAGACATGTCGGCTAGCCGGCCAATTGGCTCGGCTGACCGGCGAGACCAAGACGGGTGCGATCACGGTGGCGTTGCGTGAACGTCTCGAACGCGAGCACAGAAAACGCAGCGCGGAGACCCGCGCCCGTGAACTGCGCGCCATAGCGGAGCGTTGCGCCAGGCTGATGGGACCGGGACCCGCGGCCGTGGAGCACGGCGACATGCTTTACGATGAACGGGGTCTTCCCAAGTGATTGTGGACAGTTCCGCAGTGCTCGCGGTTCTCAACCGGGAAGCTGACGCGGAGCGCTATCAGGCTGCAATCCTCACGGCGTCACCGTGCCGGATGTCGGTCGCCAACATGCTGGAGACGTCGATCGTGGTCGAGAGCCGCGGGGGAGCGGATGCGGGCGAGGAACTCGATGCCTTTATGGCGCTCGCCGGGATCGAACCGGTCCCGGTAACGGCCGAGCAGCTTGCGGCAGCACGTCAGGCGTGGCGGCGTTACGGCAAAGGCAGGCATCCGGCAGCGCTGAACTTCGGCGACTGTTTCGCATATGCGCTTGCCCGCGTGACCGGAGAATCGTTGCTGTACAAGGGCGACGATTTCGCCCGCACCGACATTAGAGGGACCGTCCTGCCTGCAACGCCGACGCGGGACTGAGCTAGGAACCTCCCAGCAACTCCGCGCCCAGCCCCTCGCGGTCCACCGCCACCCCGCGCAGGTACACCGCGCTGATCGCCCGAGTGTTGGTGATGTCGTCCAGCGGGTTCGCGTCCAGCACCATGAAGTCGGCACTCTTGCCCGCCTCGATCGTGCCGAGATCGTCGGCGCCCACGAACGCCGCCGATGTGCCCGTCGCCGCCACGATCACGTCCGCAGGCGACATCCCGGCCCTCACCATGTCCGCCAACTCCTGGTGGACAGCCCACGGTGAGCCGCCGTCGGTGCCGAACGAAACCGGGAAGCCTTCGCCGTGCAGCCGCATCATATTGCGCGCCTGAATCCCGAAGAACTCCTGCGCCTGAGGGCGGTCGGTCGAGCCCTCGTTCATCTCGGCGATCCGCTCCGCGGACACCGTCCCGGACAGCCAGTCGAAGGTCTCGGCCACACCCGGCCCCGGCAGGTTGGGGACCAGCACGACCTGCGGCCGCTCACGCCACAGCGCCACCAGCTCGTCGTCCACATCCATGTCGCGGATCCCATGCGCGAAGGCGTCCACCCCGGCCCGCAGCAGTCCCTTGGCGTCCTCCAGGCGGAAGACGTGGGCGGTCACGCGGATGCCGTTGGCGTGCGCCTCGTCGATAACGGCGCCGTAGAGCTCCGGCGAGAGCCTCTCGTACTGGCCGCCCCGGTCGTCCACCCAGATCTTCACGATGTCGACCTGCTGATCCGCCAGCTCGCGCACCGCCGCGCGCGCCTCGTCCTCGGTGGTGACCCAGTGCGGGACTTCGCTCCTGCCGGGCTCCGGGGAGGTGATTCCCCGGCCCGCGGTCTGGGAGCGAGCACCGTCGGCCAACACCTCGTCGCGCATCTCGAAGGTGGCGTCGCCCTCGTCCAGCCCGAGGCTCACCGCCAGCGACGTGCCGTAGTACGCCGAATGCCGGAGCTGCTCGGTCCGCGCGCCCCGTTCGGGATTCAGGTGGAAGTGCGCGTTGACGATCGCCGGCATGACGGTCTTGCCGCTCAGGTCCACGCGCGCAGCCCCGTCGGGTATGTCGACCGCACCGGACGCTCCGACCTGCCCGATCAGGCCATCGTCCACGACGAACACGGCGTCCTCGATCACCGCACCGTCGCCCACGATCACCCGGGCCCCCTCGAAGGCGACGGCACTCGACGCCGGAGCGTCGGGTCCGGCCTCGCACCCCGCCACCAGGACAACCGATGCGAAAAACGCGGCAAAAGTCGCCGCCAGACCTGTTTTGCTGATGGTTCCAGACATGGCAAGCCTCACTTTCGGTGGGTGGCTACCGTACGCCGTCGGGCAGCCCGTCGCTGACCACTATCTCCGTGTTTTCATCCAGAAGATTGAGGCCGCCGTTCCAGTTGCGCAAAATGGCGCGTACCTGCCCGTTGTCGCGGTTGGTGATGATGGCCATCGGACGGGTGCTGGACGGCCCGAGCACGAACTCGCCCTCGGGTCCCGACAGGACCACTCGCTCCAGCGCCCCATGCGACTCCGCGTCCCAGGGTACCGCGAAGAGAAAGTCCCCTCCGCCGAACTCCAGGGGCGTCGGTGTGAAGTCGAACGAGAAAACGATGCGCCCACCTGAACCGAACCCTTCCAGCCGGTAGGGGCCGCCGCCGCCCGGCAGGATCGGCCGGGTCTCCACCAGGAAGGCGGGGTCGAGCACCAGTTCGTCGCCGACCGCTCTGCCCCTCAGCAAGAGCGTCTGCTCGGCGGGTCCGCGCGCATCCGCCGGACTCGCCCCGCCCGACCCGATCTCGGTCCGAATCCGGAAGTCCAGGGCCTTCTCGAAGCTGTAGTCGCTGACCCAGCTCGGATTGCAATACCCCATCAGGTCCCTGTACTGATCGGGATCGATGATTCCCCCGCCCACCGGATTGTATCCCCAGACCCCGGTGCTGCCATCCCTGTACGGAAATCGGGGGTCCGGTCCTCCTGCACCACCGCAGGGGGCATGGCGTAGACCCATGTTGTGACCCACTTCGTGGGCAAAGGTATCGTCCTGACTCAACCCGATGCTGACCGGCCGGCCGATGCCGGCCAACCCCACAATCCCGGTGAGGTTGGCACGGTGGAAGGCTCCGTAGTAGTAGCCCCTGCCGTTCTCCATGGTCCGCAACGCCAGGATGTCGTTGATGAGTTGCACCCAGCCCTGGAAGGTGTTCAGGTCGACCGAGGTGTAGAAGGGCTCGTGCATCGTCAGGTGCATGTCTCCGATCGGGAGCACGCTGCGCGCAAACCGGAGCCACTCGCTCTCCGCGGTCATGCCCTCGGCCCAAATGCGGATCTGTTCGCGGGGATCGGTCGCGGCGATGACCGGAACCAGCGTCTGATAGTGCACCGGAAGCTCGACCACGTTGAGAGCCAGCGCCCCCTCCGCCGGGACCCTCCGCTCGCTGCCCGGCCGCAGGGGCACCACGCCGTCGGGGTCGATTTCGACGAACAATTGCACGCCGGGCCGAATCACCTCACCGGGGATCTCGGCGTTGAACGACTGCAACCGCCACTTCTCGTCGACCGCATCGGGAATGACGTGCGGCGGGTCCATCGGGGCGGTATGGATCACCCTCCCGTCGAGCAGAAAGTCCGCGTAGGCGCGGGGTTCGTAGTAGCTGACCTCGTCGCCGGTGACAAACACCCGCAGCAGCGCCTTGCGGCCGGCGATCAGCGGTACGGTGCCGTCGAGGCGCTGGATGGCCTGGTTCATGTAGACCGCGGGCGCCGTCAGCCGCACGCTGCTCGGGCTGATAAGCAGCGTGGTGCGGGCCAGCAGCCCGGCCGAGCGGGCGCCGATCCTCGCTTCGCCGTTGGCGAGCGCCGTGAAGTCCCCACCCGGTCCGAACTCGACCATGGATGGATCGGCCACCTCCCACGCGGCCGGCGCCCAGGCGGGCGGTCCCGGAATGACCTGTCCGTCTTCGTCGAATACCGTGACACTGAACTCTCCGGCATCACCCACCTTGACGCGGGCGTCTTCGGGCGAGATCGACAGGGAGTGCGGGATCTGACCGGGTTCAAGCGCGAGATCGGCGCAGCCGGCCACGACAATTGCGGCCAGAGACGCGAGCGCCGGCAGCCACATCCGCATGGGCGGTCTTTTCATTGGCCGACAATAGATCAGGCGCCCGCTCGCCGAAAGGTCCAGCCTCCGTACAACAGGCTCTGCTGGAAGCGCCGCGGCTCGACCAGGCCGGCGTCGCGCGCCAGTTCGACAACCCTGGAGGCCGGGACGAAGTGGATCCCCTCGCCAATCCGCGCGTCGAAGCGCCGCTTTTCATCTTCCGTCATGCCGCGAATCGTCCAGTAGCGCCGCCAGGCGGACAGGTAGCGCTCGTGCTCCTCCGGGTCGTCGCCGCCGTGGAGGTCGAAAAAGACGAATACGCCGCCCGGCTTCAATCGCCGCGCGATGTCGCCCAGCAGTGCCGCCTTGCTGCCGTCGTCGGGGACGAAGTGAAGGACGTTGATCAGGGTTGCGGCGTCGAAGAGGGGCGCGGCCGGGACGTCTTCCGCGTACCCGAGCTGGAAGCTGACCCCGTCCGCGACCCCCGCCTCCGCGACGCGCCGCCGCGCGATCTCCAGCATCTGTTTCGAAGGGTCGACCCCGTGCAACCGGAGATCCGGCCGCACCCGCTTGAGCGTCACGAGTTCGATGCCCGTGCCCGCGCCGATCACCAGCACCCTTGCGCCCGGCGGCAGGTCCGGTTCGATGAGCGCGGCGAACATGGGGAAGAAGGTCAGGTATCCGGGGATGACCTGGCGGGCGAGGGCCTCGTAGCTCTCCCCGTAGTCGCCGTCGAAGTTGAAGGCTCCCTCGTCCAAAGCGGACTGTCCACCTATTCTGAAGGGACTCACAGGCGCTCACAGCGTCGCGCCTCGGCAATGCCATCGGCCAGGATAAGACGAATGCCCCGTGACCCGCTACCGCCGGTCGAGCGCGGCGAGTCGTTCGCGCGCCGCGACTTCCTGAAGGTCTCGGCGGCCCTGGCGGCCACCGTCCCCGCGTCGCTCCGGGCGGCCACCCTGCCCGCACCGCTCCGGGCAGCCACGTCCAACGCTCAGGCCCCGCTCGTCGACGGCTACCGCCTCAACGCGATCCTCGACGTCTTCCGCCGCTACGGAGGCGGCGACGACGGCGGCACGACCCGCCTGGCCTACAGCGACGAGGACATCGCCGCCCGCGCCTACGCCGCCTCCGTCATGGAGAGCGCCGGCCTGCGCGTGTCCGTGGATCTCGCCGGCAACCTCATCGGCCGGCGTGACGGCGCCGACCCCGCCGCGCTGCCGATCATCATCGGGTCCCACATGGACACGGTGCCGGAGGGCGGCAGCTACGACGGGCACGTGGGCTGCGCGGCGGCGTTCGAGGTCGCACTCACGCTGCACCACCACGGGGTCGCACTGGGGCACCCCCTCGAGGTCGTCGTGTTCCAGAACGAAGAGGGGGGCAAGACCGGGAGCCGCGCGCTGGTCGGGCGGGTCGAGCCCCACGAATTCGACATCGTCACGGCCTCCGGCTTCACCATACGGGACGGCATCAACCGTCTCGGCGGCGACGCCGCGCGGCTGGACGAGGCGCAGCGCGAACCCGGTTCCATGGCAGGGTTCGTCGAGCTTCACATCGAGCAGGGCGCGGTTCTCGAAGCCGCCGGCACCCAGATCGGCATCGTCGAGGGGATCGTCGGCATCCGCCGCTGGAATATCACCGTACTCGGCGCCCAGAACCACGCAGGCACGACGCCCATGCCCCAGCGCCGGGACGCCCTCGTCGCCGCCGCCGATCTGATCCGCGCCGTCAACGAGATCGCGACCACCATGGAAGGGCGGCAGGTCGCCACGGTCGGCAGGATCGAGGCCGTGCCGGGCGCGCCCAACGTCGTGCCGGGCGAGGTGCGGGCCACGCTTGAGATCCGCGACCTCGAAATGGACAAAATCGGCCAAATTTTGTCCGAAATTGTCGCAAGAGCCCGCGAAATCGAGGACGCCCGCGAGGTCACCATCGAATTCGAGCGCTTCTACGAGAGCCTGGCCGCGCCCACCGCCCCCGCGTTCCGCGACATCCTCGAAAGCGCCGCCGCCGACCTCGGCTACTCGTCGGTGCGCATGCCGTCAGGTGCCGGACACGACGCCCAGAGCATGGCCGAACTGGGCCCCGTCGGCATGATCTTCGTCCCCAGCCGCGACGGCATCAGCCACTCGCCGGACGAATACACCGCGCCGGAAGACATCACCCGCGGAGCCAACGTGCTGCTGCATGGGGTGCTGGCGCTGAACGCGGCGGGCTAGAGCCCCCCCTACAGGTACGTCAGCCACCCCCACGGATCCGGCCCCTCACCGTTCGCCACCTCCAGGTAGCGCGCCTGAATCCGCTCCGTCACCGGCCCCCGGCGCCCGTTCCCCACCTCCAGCCCGTCCACCGACCGGATCGGCGTCACCTCCGACGCGGTCCCGGTGAAGAACAGCTCGTCGGCCGCGTACAGCATCTCCCGCGGCACCAGCTGCTCGCGCACCGTGTAGCCCAGCTCCTCGGCGATCTTCAGCACGGAGTGGCGCGTGATCCCCGACAGCGACGTCCCGTCCAGGATCGGCGTCACGACCTCGCCGTCGACGACCATGAACAGGTTCTGCCCGCTGCCCTCGCTCACCAGCCCGCTGGGCCCCAGTCCGATCGCCTCCACGTAGCCGTGCGACGACGCCTCCATCACCATCAGCGTCGACACCAGGTAGTTGCCCGCCGACTTCGCCCCGCTCGGCACCGTGTTCGGCGCCGGCCGATTCCACGACGACACGCACACGTCGACCCCCTTCGCCAGCCCCTCCTCGCCCAGGTAGGCGCCCCACGGCCACACCGGGATATAGGTCTCGATCGGGCTGAGGTCCGGGCGCATGCTCGACGCCCCATAGCCGCGCAAGACCATCGGGCGGATGTAGCACGACCTCAGGTCGTTCTTGCGGATCGTCGCGCACACCGCGTCGGTCAGTTCAGCGATCGTGTGATCCGGCTGCATCCGGTAGGTCCGGCTCGACGACATCAGCCGCTTCAGGTGCGCGTCCAGCCGGAAGACCGCCGGCCCCTTCGGCGTCTCGTAGCAGCGCACGCCCTCGAAGACCGACGCCGCGAACTGCACCGCCAGACTGAGCACATGCACCTGCGCGTCGTCCCAGCGGATGAATTCGCCGTCCTTCCAGATCCACGGGCTCCCGGCGAGCCTGCCCGCCGACCCCACTATTCCTCCTCGCCGGAGCCGGCGCTCCGCAGGTACGAGTCGGTCCCGTCCAGCCAGTCCTGCCGAGGCGGCGTAAACACGTCCACGTCGATCGTGTCCTCCAGCGCCACGGCCTCGTGCGGCACATTGCTCGGCAGGTGCAGCACCTCGCCCGACCGCACAACCAGGTCCTGCGGCCCGTCGTCCCCGATCCGGAACTTGAGCGCGCCCTCCAGCACGTAGGTGATCTGCTCGTTGTCGTGCGAGTGCATCGGCACAAGCGCGCCCTTCTTCAGGTAGACGTGCGCCAGCATCGCCCGCTCGCCGGTGATCAGGCTCCGCGAAATCAGCGGGTTGAGCTCCTCGACGGGCTGCTCGGACAAGCGGTAGTGGGTGACGGGTGAATCGCTCATGGGGATTTCCGTGGGAAAGAGGGCGGTATGGGCGGGCGCGGCGCGAGGCCGGCACCCGGAAGGGCTTCCAATCTGCACCGGCGGCGGGCGATTTGGAAGATTGCCGCCCGGCGGCCGCGCCCGCGCCCGGCCCCGCTTCCGGCGCTCCCCGGAACGCCGCGGTGTATTATCCAGTCATGAGACGACTCCTTCTCGCCACCCTCCTTCTTCCCCTCCCACTCCTCGGCGCCCACGCCGCCGAGGCCCAGCCCGTGCTGGGCATCGTCGTCGAGGAGGGCACGGGCATGCCCGTAATGGGGGCGATGGTCATGCTCTACGACGACGGTGGCGAGCGGGTCGACCGCATGCTCACCAACGTCGCGGGCCGGTTCGCGCTGGACGCCCGCGCCGCCGGGCCGCACTACCTCACCGTGGAGCGGATCGGCTACACCACGCTGACCACCGATCGCTTCAACGCGGGCCCCGACGACCTCTACCTCACCATCGATGTCCCGATCGAGCCCGTCGCGCTCACCGGCCTCGACGTCGAGAGCGGGCGCCGCTGCGAGGTCCGGCCCGAGGAAGGACGGGTGACGGCCCGGGTCTGGGACGAGGTGCGCAAGGCTCTGACCGCCGAGGCCTGGACTCGCGAGGCAGCCCTGTACCGCTACACGCTGGAGCGCTTCTCGCGGGCCCTGGACCGGGACGGCGACAACGTGCTCGCGGACACGACGCGCATCACCACGAACCGGGATGGGGCCTTCACATCGGCGCCGATCGAACGGCTTGCGGCCGAAGGGTTCGTGCAGTCGGAGGGCGACTCCGCAACGACCTACTACGCACCCGATGCCGGGGCGCTCATCTCGGATGTGTTCCTGGACACGCACTGCATGGGCGTGCGGGAAGGCGACGACGGCCGCATCGCGCTGACCTTCGAGCCGATCCCCGAACGCCGGGTTCCGGACATCGCCGGGGTTCTCTGGGTGGACGCGGCCACCGGCGAACTGGACAGGCTGGAATACGGCTACCGGAACCTGATCCGGTCGAGCGAGATTGGCGATCCGGGCGGCGAGGTCTCGTTCGTCCGCCTTCCGAACGGCGCCTGGATCGTCCGTGACTGGAGGATCCGGATGCCACGCCTGGAGTCGGTCCTCGGAATCATCCGCCGCTACGGATACCACGACGAGGGGGGCGTCACCCGGGCCGTCACCGACAGTCGCGGCCGCGCCGTGCTCGACGCCGAAGCCGGCACCATCTTCGGCGTGGTGACCGATTCGCTCGGGACGGGACCGCCGGGCGAGGCGGTGTTCGTCGACATCCCCGGCACCGCCACCGGCATGATCCCCGACGACGACGGCTCCTTCCTGTTCAGCGGCCTGGACGCGGGGCGGCACGTCGTGCGGCTGCAGCGTCCGCTGCTCTCGTCGTGGGGCCTGGCGGCGGCCGAAGTCTCGGTCGACGCCGAACTCGGCGAGGTCGCCTACGTCCGGGTGCGCGCGCCATCGGTCGCCGATGTGCTGGCGTCGTCATGCGGCGGCGCCCCGCGACCGCCCGGAACCGCGGCGCTGCTGGGCCGGGTCACCACACCGGAAGACGCGCCGGCGGGCGAGGCGCGCGTGACCGTGCGCTGGCCGGCTGCGACGGGTTACACCCCGACCGGCCCCGCGACCCCGCACGACGCTTCCGGCCGCACGGGGCCGGCCTGGGAGATCGGTCGGGACGGCCACTTCGCCACCGCCACCACCACAACGGACGCGAGAGGCCTCTTCCTCCTCTGTGACCTGCCGCCGGGCCTTCGCCTCGCGGCCACCATCGGTCAACCCGGCGCGGAGCCCAGCGTGCACACGACGATCTTCATCGAACCGGGCGTCCCGGCGGTGGTCAGACCTGTCGTAATGTCAACTTTGGATTACATGATGTGAACTGAAGTTGACAATTAGAACGAGTTAGGTGGTGATCTAAATTTAGGATGCCCTCTAATTTTAGGTCATGTCCTAACAACATCTAACGATCAGGTCTCCGGTCGGTGAGGGAGCACGTACATCGGCCGCCCTGGACAGGCTTGCTCCCTCTCTTTCGGCGCAGTTAACGTGGCTCCATGAATCGAATCCGAGGACAGACCGCGGTCATCACGGGCGCCACTGCGGGCATCGGCGAGGCGTGCGCCCGGACCCTGGGCGAAGCGGGGGTCCACGTGGTCCTGATCGGCCGCCGGGCGGACCGGCTGGAGGCGCTGGCGGCCGGAATCGTGGCCGAGAATGGAACCCGTGCGCTGCCCTACCAGCTCGACGTCCGCGACCGCGCAGGCGTCACCGACTTCATCGCGTGGCTCAACGCTGAAGGGCTGAACGTCGACATCCTCGTCAACAACGCGGGTCTGGCCCGCGGCCTCAACGCCGTGCAGGACGGCGACCACGACGACTGGGACGAGATGATCGACACCAACATCAAGGGCCTCCTCAACATGACGCGCGCCATCCTTCCCGGGATGATCGCGCGCGACTCGGGACACGTGGTCAACATCGGCAGCATCGCCGGCCACTGGGTCTACCCGAACGGCGGCGTCTACTGCGCCACCAAGTACGCCGTGCGGGCGCTGACCGAGGGCGCGAACGTTGACCTCGTCGGCACGAAGGTGCGCATGTCGAGCGTCGATCCCGGCCTGGCCGAAACCGAGTTCTCGGTGGTGCGGTTCCGGGGTGACGAGGACCGCGCCCGCACCGTGTACGAGGGGACCCAGCCGCTGGTGGCCGAGGACATCGCCGATGCGGTCCACTACGTGGTCAACACGGCGCGCCACGTGAACGTGCTGCACCTGGTGATGATGCCGACGGTGCAGAGATCGCCGTACGTGCTGGCGCGGGAGCCGGCCGGCGGCAGCGAGGACTGAGGTGATGGCACGGATCGCGGCAGGGTTTGCAGGGCGAAGTGCCGGGGCCGTGCGTTGGCTCGCGGTGGCGGGTGCCGCGCTCTTGGGCACGGTCGGGTTCGCGGCGGAGTCGCCGGACGGCTCGCTCGCATCGAGGGCCGGGCTCGCCCACGCACCGCCCCCCTGGGGATTCGTGGGCCATGAAATGGCTGCGGCGGTCGCGGTCGCCGCGCTCCCGGACGGCATGCCCGGCTTCTTCCGCGAGGCGGGGCCGCAGCTGGTGCACCTCAACCCGGAGCCGGATCGCTGGCGGGTTTGGGAGCAGCGCGAGATGGATCAGGCGTTCTCCTACGATCACTACGTCGACCTGGAGAACCTCCCCGACGGGGCCCTCGATGCCCCGGACCGTTTCGAGTACCTCGCCATGCTCTACGATGCGGAACTGGCGAAGCCCGAGCGCGACGGGGGGTTCCTGCACTTCCGGATCGTCGAGCTCTACCAGCGGCTGGTCTCCGGCTGGCGCCGGTGGAGGGCCGAGGAGAATGCGGAGCGGCGCGAGTGGATCGAGGAGCGCATCGTCAACGACGCGGGCATCCTCGGGCACTACGTGACGGACGCATCGCAGCCGCACCACACCACGATCCACTTCAACGGCTGGGACCTCGAGACGCCCAACCCGGAGGGGTACACGCGCGACAATCAGTTCCACGCGCGCTTCGAGCGCTTCTTCGTGGAGGCGCACGTGACCCGGGGCGATGTCGCGGCGCATGCGCGCACGGGGACGCCGCGCTCGGTGGCCGGGTCGGCGCGGCAGGCCGTGCTGGCCCACATCCGGGAGTCGCATGCGGAGGTGGAGACCCTGTACCGGCTGGACCGGGACGTGGGCTTCGATCCCGAGCAGCCGGCCCACCCGGCCGCGAAGGACTTCGCCGCCGTGCGACTCGCGGCCGGTGCCGACATGCTTGCCGCGCTCTGGTGGTCGGCGTGGCTGGAGAGCGCGTCGCCGGTCGAGCGGGGCGGGGAGGACCGATGAGCGGCGGGGCGGCGCGGCGCGTCGCCGGGATCGTTCTCGCGGCGGGCTCCTCGACGCGCATGGGCGCCAACAAGCTGCTCCTGGAGCTGGACGGCGAGGCGGTGGTGCGCCGCGCGGCCCGCACGGCGAGCGCCGCCGGGCTGGATCCGATCGTGGTTGTCACGGGCCACGAGCACGAGGCCGTGACGGCTCGATTGCACGGTTTGGGCGTGACGACTGTTAACAATGCAGAACACGCGAAAGGCACCCACACGTCCGTCGCGGTGGGGATCGCAGCGGTTCAGGGCGACTGCGCGGCCGCGGTGGTGGTGCTGGCGGACATGCCCTTCGTGACCCCCGCGATGCTGCGCGAGGTGGTTGCGCGCTACGGGGTCGGGCGCCGTGACCGGTCGCGCCCGCCCCTGGTGGTGTCGCGCTACGGCGGCGACGTGACCGCGCCTCCGGTCCTCTACGACCGCGCCCTGTTCGGCGAACTCGCGACCATGGACTCGCGCTGCGGGCGCGCGGTCGTGCGGCGCCACCTGGATGAAGCCGTCCTGGTCGACTGGCCTGCCGAAGCGTCCCGGGACCTCGACCGGCCGGCCGACTATGAGCGGGCGCGGGAGGAGCTGGAGGGGGCGCGCGCAACGGCGGCCGCGCATGGATAGGCGCCTGCTCGAAGTCGCGGCCCGGCTGCTCGACCAGCGGCAGCCCTACGCGGTGGCCACGGTGGTGCGGCGGGAGCGTCCCAGTTCGGCGACGCCCGGCAACACCGCGCTCATCACGGGGGACGGCACGGTGCACGGGTTCATCGGCGGCAGTTGCACGCAGCCGGAAGTCGTGCGCCACGCCCTCGCCGCGCTCGGGGACCGCAGCCCGCGACTGCTCTCATTCGGTGGCTCGCCGGACGGCCGTGACGATATGGTGATGGTTCCGATGTCCTGTGGCAGCGAAGGGAGGGTCGAAGTGCACGTCAACCCGGTGTTTCCCGCGCCGCAGCTGGTGGTGGCCGGCGAATCGCCCATCGCACGGGCCGTGGCCCGGCTGGGCGAGGCAATGGGCTACGAGGTCAGCGACGGGCGGGGCGGGATGGAGGGTGCGGGGGCGGAGAGCGGCGACACCGAGCGCGCGCCGGGCACGCGGCTGTATGCCGTCGTCGCGACCATGGGGCAGGGCGACGAGGTGGCCGCCGAGCAGCTCCTGGCCGCGCGGCCCGACTACCTGGGCGTCGTGGTGTCGCCGAAACGCATGCTCCAGGTGCGGGAGTACCTGGCGGGGCGGGGGATCTGCGGCAGCCGCATCGCGGAGGTGCAAGGTCCGGCGGGGCTCGACATCGGGGCGGAGCGGCCCGAGGAGGTCGCGGTGAGCATCCTGGCGGAGATCGTGGCGCTGGGGGCGGCCGAGGCGCGGGCGGTGGCGGAGGCCGGCGAGGCGCGCGCGACGGCACAGACCGGCGAGGTGCGGGCCACAGAGGAAGCCGCCGAGGCGGACGCGACACCCGCAGGCGCACCTGCATCCGCGACCGACCCGGTCTGCGGGATGACCGTACCCGCGGACGGATCGCGGCCCTCGTTCACTCACGAAAACAACACGTATCACTTCTGCTGTCCGGGGTGTCGCGCGCGGTTCGAGGCGGATCCGGCGGCGTACCTGGCGGCAGCGGGGTAGCGGGCGGGCGATGAGGCCGGAGATTCGGCGGCTGCAGGCCGACATGCGGGGGTTCGACTATGTCGCTGAGCCCGCGATCGTGACGGCGGTGCACCTTGCGCGGGCGATGGAGAAGCCGCTGCTCGTGGAGGGCGATGCGGGGGTCGGGAAGACCGAGATCGCGAAGGTCGTGGCGGGGGTCATGGGGACCGAGCTGATCCGGCTGCAGTGTTACGAGGGACTCGACGTCAACACGGCGCTGTACGAGTGGAACTACCAGAAGCAGCTGCTGCGGCTGCGGATTGCGGGCGAAACAATAGCTGGATCGGACGGCGGGCGGGGGGCGTCCGGAGACGGGCGGCGGACGGCCTCCGGGGACGACCTCGAGGACCTCATCTTCGGTCGGGCCTACCTGCTGGAGCGGCCGCTGCTGCGGGCGATTACGCGGGCGGATAGCGCGCCCGTGCTGCTGATCGACGAGATCGACCGCGCGGACGAAGGGTTCGAGGCCTTTCTCCTGGAGGTGCTGTCCGACTTCCAGGTCACGATTCCGGAGTTGGGCACCATCCAGGCGGCGCACCGGCCGCTCGTGTTCCTCACCTCCAACCGCACGCGCGAGATCGGGGACGCGCTGCGGCGGCGCTGCCTCTACCTCTACATCGAGCATCCGACGTTCGAGAAGGAGGTCGAGATCGTGCGGGCCAAGGTGCCGGGGATCTCGGAGCGCTTGTCGGAGGAGATCACCCGCTTCGTCCAGGCACTGCGCCAGCGGCAGCTCATGAAACCTCCGGGTGTCGCCGAGACGCTGGATTGGGCGCGGGCGCTGATTACGCTGCATAGGGACGGACTGGACGCCGAAGTCGTCGGCGAGACCCTCGGGTGCCTGGTGAAGGACCGGCATGACATGCGGGAGCTGGCGACGGGGGAGGTGGAGGCGCTGCTCTAAGGTCGGCTGAGCCGGGATTCGCCGGAATCCGCCGGAATCCATGTTGGGGGGGAAGCAGGGGGACTGGCTTTGAGCGCCGATCATGACTAAGTTACTTGACCAAGTAAATGAAGGAGAGATCATGCAGGTCAACGTCCACGAGGCGAAGACTCATCTCTCGAGGCTGATCAGGTTAGCACTCGAAGGGCAAGAGATCATCATCGCCAACCGCCGCCGGCCAGTCGTACGGCTGGTTGCGATTCCTGGGAGTGCCCGCACGCCCAAGCTCGGAACGGCTCGGGGGCTGATCCGGCGCATGGACGAAGAATTCGACAAGCCGCTCCCGGATTTCGCGGAGTACCAGTGAGTGCGGCTACTCGCTGACACTCACACGCTGCTCTGGGCGGTTGGCGATCCCGACCGGCTGAGCAGGCGCGCGCGCGAGGCGCTGACGGATCCGGGGAACCGGTTGTCTTTCAGCACCGTGAGCCTTTGGGAAATCGCGGTCAAGCTGAGCCTGAACCGGATCGAACTGGACGCGGACTGGCGCGAGTTGATCGAGTCCGGACGACGGGACCTTCGGGCACGATGGCTCGGGCTCGAGCCGCGTCACTGCCACGAAGTCGTTGGCTTGCCCTGGAATCACCGCGATCCGTTCGACCGCATGCTTGTTGCTCAGGCCATATGCGAGGGCATGACGCTGGTGACCCGGGACGGAGCCTTGTCGCGATACACCTCGAATGTCCTGTGGTAGTCGTCGGGGGGACAAATCCCACTTGATCCCCGATCCCGCGCTTCTGTAACTTCCACGCGTGACTGTTCCGATTCGACCTTCAACCTCCCGGCGCCCTCTTCGGCCCGCCGTCTCCCGGCCCCAACCATGAGCCACGGCACGACCCACCAGCACGACGTGATCATCATTGGCGGCGGCGGGGCGGGGCTCCGCGCGTCGATCGCGATCGCGCAGGAGAATCCGTCGTTTTCGGTCGCCTGCGTGTCGAAGGTCTACCCGATGCGTAGCCATACGGTCACGGCCGAGGGAGGCGCGGCGGCGTCGATCAAGCCGAACGACACGTTGGAAGACCACATCTACGACACGATCAGCGGGGCCGACTGGCTCGCCGACCAGGATGCGGTCGAGTACTTCGTCAACCAGGCCCCCCCGGAGATGGTCCAGCTGGAGCACTGGGGCTGCCCCTGGAGCCGGGAGGCCGACGGGTCCGTGGCGGTCCGCCCCTTCGGCGGGATGAAGATCGAGCGTACGTGGTTCGCGGCCGACAAGACCGGGTTCCACATGCTGCACTCGCTCTTCCAGACCACGCTCAAGTACGGCAACATCGTCCGCTACGACGAGCACTTCGCGACCCGGCTGCTGATCGACGACGACGGGCGCTGCCGCGGGTGCGCCGCGATCGAGCTGCACACCGGTCGGGTGAAAGCGATTCTGGGGAAGTCGGTGATCATCTGCACGGGGGGCGCGGGACGGGTCTTCCCGTTCACGACCAACGGCGCAATCAAGACCGGCGACGGCATGTCCATGGCCTACCGGGCCGGCGTGGCGCTGAAGGACATGGAGTTCATCCAGTACCATCCGACGGGCCTGCCGGGCACCGGCATCCTGATCACCGAGGCCTCCCGCGGCGAGGGCGGCATTCTGGTCAACAAGGACGGTCACCGGTACCTGCAGGACTACGATCTCGGCCAGCCGCTCGACGTCAGCGACCCCCGGCATCCGGTCAAGCGCGCGATGGAGCTGGGGCCGCGCGACAAGCTCAGCCAGTGCTTCATGAAGGAGCGGTGGGCGGGCAGAACAATAGAGACACGGGACGGGCACGTGGTCCACCTGGACCTGCGGCACCTCGGCGAGGCCAAGATCGACAAGAGGATCCCGTTCGTGCGGGAGCTGGCGCGCAGCTATGCGGGGATCGACCCGGTGCATCAGCCGATTCCCGTGCGCCCGGTGGTGCACTACGTGATGGGCGGCATCGACGTCGACTCCAACTCGGCGACGACGATTCCGGGCCTGTACGCGGCGGGCGAGTGCGCGTGCGTGTCGATCAACGGCGCGAACCGGCTGGGGTCGAATTCGCTGACCGAGCTGCTCGTGTTCGGCGCGCAGGCCGGGAAGCACGCGGCCCGCTTCGCGATGGACCATCCGGACTACAACGTGTCGGCGCTGGAGACGCAGGCCGACGACGAGGGGGCCCGCGTGCGGCGCGCCTTCTTCGATGCGCCGCGGAAGGGCGGGGAACGGATCGTGACCCTGCGCACGGAGCTGCACGAGGCGATGGAGAACGGGGCCGGCATCTACCGCGACGCCGAGTCCCTGGAGGCCGCTTGCGCGACCGTGGCCGACCTGCGCGAGCGCTACCGCAAGCTCAACATCGACGACCGCACGCACAGCTTCAACACGGAGCTGACGGCGGCGCTGGAGCTGGGCTCCCTGCTCGACTGCGCCGAGGCAATGGCGCATTCGGGCCTGCAGCGCACCGAGTCGCGCGGCTCCCACCAGCGGCTCGACCACACGGAGCGCAACGACGAGGAGTTCCTCGCGCATTCGCTGGCGTTCCACCAGGCCGACGGCGGCGCTCCGCAGATCGAGTACAAGCCCGTGACGATTACCAAATGGCCGCCCGGCGCGCGTACCTACGGTGCCGGATCGGGACTGAAGCGGGAGTAGGACGATGGACGTCAAGGATACGGTGACGCTGGAGATCTTCCGGTACCATCCGGAGACCGACTCCGAGCCGCGCTTCCAGTCGTACGAAGTCCCCTACAACGAGGACTGGGTCGTCCTGGACGCGATCAACTGGATCAAGGACCACGTCGACGGCTCGCTGACCCACCGCTGGAGCTGCCGGATGGGGGTGTGCGGAAGCTGCGGGATGATGGTGAACGGCGAACCGAAGCTGACGTGCGCCGCGTTCCTGAAGGACTACTACCCGTTCGGGATCAAGGTGGAGCCGCTGGTGAACTTCGCCGTGGAACGGGACCTGGTGGTCGACATGGACGGGTT
This sequence comes from uncultured Gemmatimonadaceae bacterium, assembly GCA_964602175.1. Classification (GTDB taxonomy): domain Bacteria; phylum Gemmatimonadota; class Gemmatimonadetes; order Longimicrobiales; family Gaopeijiaceae; genus Bin94. The sequence continues at coordinate 63,133 of CAZRQE010000105.1, forward strand.
CATGGACAAGCTGCAGGAAGTCAAGCCGTACATCATCCGCGACGATGTTAACGACACGTCCGAGGGCGAATACCGGCAGTCCCCCGCGCAGTTGGCCCAGTACAAGCAGTACTCGATGTGCATCAACTGCATGCTGTGCTACGCCGCGTGTCCGGTGGCGGGCCACGAGGACGAGTTCCTGGGCCCGGCGGCGCTGGCGCTTGGCCACCGCTACAACAAGGACTCGCGGGACCAGGGGCAGGCCGAGCGACTCGACGTGATGCTGGCGGGCGAGGCGATCTGGGGCTGCACCTTTGTGGGCGAGTGCACGGTGGTGTGTCCCAAGCACGTGGATCCGGCCGGTGCGATCCAGCAGGCCAAGGCGATGGCGGCGCAGGAGTATTTCAAGGGCTTCGTGATGCCGAAGGGGACGGGCGTGACCAAGGGAGCGGGCGGATGAGCGGCCAGTACCACCGGTCCCACAGGTGGGCGTGGTTCTTCGAGCGCCCGGGCTACGTGCGCTTCATGGTGCGCGAGCTCACCAGCTTCTTTGTCGCGGGCTACCTCGTCGTGCTGCTGGTGACGCTGTCGCGGCTCGCGGGCGGCGGTGAGGCGGCCCTCGCGGAGTGGCTCGCGTCGGTGAGCGGCCCGTGGTGGATGACCGCGCACCTGGTGGCGCTGGTCGCGGCCGTGTGGCACACGGTGACCTGGTTTGGCGCCGTCCCGCAGGCGATGCCGATCTACCTGGGCGAGAACCGGCTGTCCGCGCCGATCGCGGCGATCGTCATGGGGTACGGGCCCTGGCTGACGGTGACGGCCGTGATCGTGTGGTGGGTGCTGCGATGAGTGGGGGCGGCAAGGGCCGGGGGACTGGTGGCCGGGCCGCGACCGGCGGACGGTCCAGCGAGGCCCTGTGGTGGGCGCTCTTCTCGGCCGGCGGCGTGATGGCGGCGCTCTTCGTGCCCGCGTTCGTGATCGTCACCGGGTTCCTGCTGCCGGCGGGCGACCCGGCGGTGGCCGCCGAACGGACCGCGCAGTTTGCCGCCGCCGTGGGCTGGTGGCCCGTCAAGCTGGCGCTGCTCGGCGTCCTCGCGCTGTCGCTGGTTCACTGCGGACACCGAATCCGCCACACGATGATGGACTTGGGGCTGCGCCGCTACTCCGGCCTGCTCAAGGTGCCGTGCTACGGCGGCGCGCTGGCGGGCACGATCTGGGCGGCGATGCTGCTCTGGGGGATCTAGGCAGCCAGCCGAGCGGGCTTCATGTCACAGTCATGACGTGATTTCTTGACCTGCGATCCCATTTGGGTCATTGTCGGTGACCAATCGTGTCACTCTTGGCCCCAATACGTGTCATGCTGCTCACAGACCGCGCAGTTCTGTCGTACGTCGCGAATCACCCGGAATGCAGCCGATCCCAGGTTCGCCGCGATGTCGCACCCGATGCGAGCGCGTCCACCGTGTGGCGGGCTCTCCGGCGACTGGTCGACGACGGACTGCTGGAGGTTGTGGGTGAGGGCCGCGGAACGCGCTATCGCGTGGCCGGGGG
>CAZRQE010000106.1:0-42974 GCA_964602175.1 uncultured Gemmatimonadaceae bacterium
GTTGCGGCGGGACGGCGATCCAGACCGCTGGCTGGAGCGAGCCGGCACGGTAGGCGTAGGCACCCGGACCTGAGGGGGGCTCGCCCGGTCCGACGCGGCTTGCCGGTTGTACGGTCCCCGGTGCCGACGCCGGTTCGATCGCGATGCCGGCATCCAGGAAGCTGCGCGCGGCCTCGTCCGCGCCGCCGGACAGCTCCCACAGTTCGGCGGCCATGCGCGCAATGCTCCTGCTGGCGTCCGCCTGCGCGTCGCTCAACCCCCGGGCCGCCACCGCGACTGTCGCCGCCGCCCCCGCCGTGAACGCTGCGGCGACGAGTGCGGGAAGCGCGGCCCGCCCCCTCATCGCCTCAGCACCTCGTCGACCCGGCGGGCAACGTCCGCCGCGCTCGAGGCCAGATCCTCACCTGCGAGCAGCCGCCGGTCCATGATCTCCACTGCCAGCGCTTCGACGCGGGAGAAGTCCCGGACATGGGCGCCCCACGTCACCCTGGCTCCCTCCACGAGCGAGATGAACGCGGTCTCCACCCCGGTGGTGTCCCGCGCGGCGAACTCCGCCGCCACATCGGCGCGGGAGGGGATGGCCAGCCCGGAGCGCGCACGGATCCGCTGCGCATCCGGTGACGCGAGGAAGCCGGCCAGGTCGATGGCCTGACGCAGGTTGGCCGCGTTCGGCGGCACCGCCCACCCGGAGGCGTAAAGCACGCTCGTCGCTGCGCTTTGGGATGGATGACGGGGAATCCGGACGATCGCCAGATCCAGTTCGCCGGTGTCCACGAGGTCACGGAAGACGGGCAGCGTCCAGTGACCGGACAGCAGAAACGCCTGCCCGCCCGAGGCGAAACGGGCTTCCCGGGCCGGGTCTCCCTGCTGGACGAACTGGGCGCCGGGGGTCAGTCCGTCCTCTGCGAGGCCGGTCAGGAAGGCGTAGGCGTCGAGCGCGGCGGGGCCGTCCATGAAGCCGGACGCGGCGTCGCCTTCGGGAGACAGGATGTCCCCGCCGGCGGACCACACGAAGGGCACCCACTGGTAGAGGTTGCGCGGAAAGTCGAAGCCGTAGACGTCCGGTCTGCCGTCCCCGTCGGAGTCGATAGTGGCCGCGCGGGCCGCGCGCCGGAAATCGTCCCACGTCCATTGCGTGTTCGCGGGCACGTCGATACCGGCGCGGGACAGCACGTCTCGGTTGGCGTACAGCACCATCGGCGTGAAGTCCTTGGGCAGCGCGAAGAGCGACCTGCCGCGCCGGAAGGCGTTCAGCACCTGCGGAAAGACGCTGTCGGCGCGGAACCCGAGCGCCTCCTGGTAAGGCTCGAAGTCGACGGCCAGCCCGCGGTCGACGAAGGTGGGGATGTCGGGAGAATCGAGGAGGTAGACATCGGGAGGGCGACCGGCCGCGATGGAGGTCAGGAGCCGTTCCTCGTAACCGTTCGGCGCCGACTCGAGCACCACCCGCGTGCCCGGGCGCAGGGTCTCGTACCGGTCGGCGACCCGTTGCTCGATCTCGAGTTCGTTGCCTCCGGCCCAGAGCGCGACCCGCAGGGTGACGGCGTCGGGTGGGGCGGGAGAGCAGGCCGCCGCTGCGAGAAGGAGCGCGGCGGCGAACGCACCCCTGGCGGCAAACAGGCCCCTGGCGGCAAACAGGCCCCTGGCGGGGTGCTGGCGAACTCTGAGAATAGACATATAGAGTGGTTTCACGTATCACGCAATAGGTGAATGGGACGAGGCGCGGGCCCCACGCGGCTGGCGTCGGGGCCAAAGAGGTGCGTCCGATCCCACGCGACCGAGATGTCCACGGGGTCGCCCGGACCGACGCGCACCGACGGTGACGCCCGTACGACCCACGCGGCGTCGGCCGGCCCGTCCAGGTGAACACGCTGCTCGCTGCCCAGCGCCTCGACGCGCAGGGCCGTGGCCGCGAAATCGGGCTGCCGCGCTGCCGGGGTGATGTCGGGCCGTAGTCCCGGAGGGATGATCGCGAGATCCTCCGGACGCACCGCGAGCGTTGCGGCGTCGAGGGGCCGGTCCGGCGCGAAGCGGAAGGGTCCGCCCGCCAGAGCGCCGTCGGCCTCGCTGAAGAGCTGGAGCCGGTTGATGGGGGGAGATCCCACGAAGGTCGCGACGAAGAGATTCGCGGGCTGACGGTAGATCGCGTCGGGCGTGCCCACCTGGAGAATCCTGCCCTGGTCCATCACCGCCACGCGCTGGCCCAGGGAGAGCGCCTCGGTCTGATCGTGGGTGACGAAGATCATGGTCGTGCCGAGACGCCGATGCAGTGCCGCGATCTCGTCGCGGGTCCGCAGCCGCAGGCCCGCGTCGAGGTTGGACAGCGGCTCGTCGAAGAGGAAGACGCCGGGATCGCGGACCATTGCGCGGCCCAGCGCCACGCGCTGCTGCTGTCCCCCGGACAACTGGCCCGGACGGCGCGACAGCAGGTCCTCGAGCCCCAGCAACCTGGCCGTCCGGTCCACCCGCTCCTCGATCTCGGCCCTGTTCGTGCCGCGCACGCGGAGGCCGAAGCCCAGGTTCCCGGCCACGGTCATGTGCGGGTACAGCGCGTAGCTCTGGAACACCATCGCGACGTCGCGGTCGCCGGGGGCGACGTCGTTTACGGGACGCTCGCCGATCAGGACCTCGCCGCCGTCCGGCTCCTCCAACCCGGCGATCAGGCGCAGCAGGGTGCTCTTCCCGCACCCCGACGGTCCGACCAGCGCCATCAGCTCGCCGGGACGGACCTCCAGGTCGGCGGCGGCGACCGCGGTCACGGCTCCGAACCGCTTTGCCACGCGCCTGAGGGTGACGCCGCAAGGTGCCGGGGTCATGGCCACGGGACCCGGAGGGGGCGGTCGCGCGGGCCGTCGTGGCGCTTTCCGTCCACCGTGAGCACGGCGCGGTCCCCCGTAAGCTCCACCGAGACGGCGTGCCCGCGGGTGCTCACGGGGCCCATCGCGACATCGCGGAGGCCATGCGGCAGGGGCCACACCTGCGCGCGCTCGTGATCGATGTCCAGTCCCGCCATTCCGCGCGCCATCAGGTCCAGGACCCACGAATGTTGATAGTCGTCGATCCCGCGAAACGTGCAGGCGCGGCCCGTGTGTGGATTGTAGTGCTCGTAGCAGTTGGGGCGGGCAGGATCGCCGCCGGTGAACATCATGCGCACGAACCGCATGAGCATGTCGGCGGCCAGCGCGCCCGCCCGGCCATTGCCCCGCCCCCGGCACCGCAGAAGCCCCTCGATCACGTGGCTCGTGGTCATGGGCCAGACACGGCCGTTCCAGGGACAGTTCCGCCGCTTTCCGCGCCAGACTCCCTCGGCCGAGAAGCGCGGGTCGTCCACGCTGGACGAGGGAACGGGGTAGCGCGTCCCGAAGGTTGCCGGGTCTTCCAGGTGATCCATCATCGCGCCGAGTCGGGATCCATCCACCAGACCGGTGAGCATCGGATAGAAGCCCACGGCCGCCTTGACTCCCGTAGGCTCAAAGGTACGCCCGTCCAGATCGGTGAAGATGCGCGCCTCCGACGACCACATGCGCCCGCGGATCGCATCGCCGGTGCGCGAAGCCAGCGACCGCCACCGGGGCCGGTCCCCCTCGCGGCCCAGTTCGCCTGCGATCTCGTCGAGCGCGCGGAAGAGCAGGTACGCGTACACGGTGACGTCGATGCCCTTCAGGCGCAGGCGCGGCTGCCACCCGGCGGTGTCGGCGTGGGGATCGACGGCCATGTAGCGGGACATGTATTCCTGGCCCGTTTCGAAGTGGTTGACGACCGTGAACATCCCCGAATCCTCGGGGTCGCGCGAGCGGTTGAGCCACGCGGCGTACCGGCACAGCCCGTCGTAACACTGCGCGAGACGGGCCGGGTCGGGGTGCATGCGGTGCACGGCCAGGACCGCGTCGCCCCAGTTGGCGTGGTAGAAGTCGGTGCGCTCGAGGTGGTGGCCATAGAGCCGCCCGTGCAGGGAGCCGTCCTCCTTCTGGTTGTCGAGGAAGTTGAGGATCGACCCCCACGCCTCGCTCCCGCCCGCGCGCCACCGCATTTCCATCATGTGGCACTGCGCGCTGTAGGTAATCGGGACGTGGAAGTACTCGGGTCCCTCGGCGATGGCGGGGTGCCGGATGTTGCCCCAGCGGCCGTCGATGCGGTTGAGCCCCAGCCCATGAATGCGGTAGTCGAAGTAGCGGTCGAGGTGCGGGTCCCCCGAGCGGAAGGCCGGGAAGCCGGCGAAGAAGGACTGCCACGGGCGGGTTGGCGGGGGCGGTTTGTCGGCCGGCCGGCGTGGGCCGCCGGGTGCGGGGATTCCCGGCGCGAGCCGCATGCGCAGGCTGATCGGCCGGTCGCCGCGGACCGGGACCGCCACGGCCACCCAGACCCATCCGACAGTGTCTTCGGAGCCGATTGCGTCGTCCGGGGACGCTTCGGTCGGCGCGTGGGCCGGTGCCGGGTGCGGACCCTCGGCAAACGGGGACAGCTCCCAGTCGGGTGACGAACCTCCCTCCGAAGCGACGATCCGCTGCCAGGCGGGGGTCGGGTCGCCCGAGAGTTCCATGGTTATGGACAGTTCCCGGCCCGCGCGATCCCGGACCGTCCGGACCCACGTCACGCCCGTTGCCGACGCGCCTGCGCCGGTCGTGGTGCGCACCCGGGTCGTCGCGCCCAGGGGCTGCGCGGTGAACGCCACGAGCCAGCCTCTCGTGGGGGTCGGCAGGGTCCACGAGGACTCGAGACGGCCGCCGGGGAGAACGCGCCGGTCCTCGGTGACCGTGAGCGAACCGGTGCGCGCACGCCACCGCGTGGTGAGGCGGCCCGGGCGCCACCGCGACGCGTGGCCCGCGGTCCGGGTGTCCGGTTCGAGTGCGATCTCGCGACCTTCGGCGTCCAGCAAGGCCACCGAGAAGCACGGCCCGAGTTCATGGTGCAGCAGATGAACGGGATCCCAGAAGCCCGGCTTGTGCAGCCAGCGGGGGAACGGGGGCGCCCACACGACGCCGTCCAGCCCGCCCAGGAACCACTTGTCGGGACGGGCGAGGGCGGCGATACGGTCCTGGGCGGCTGGAAGCGTCAACTGGCTATTGTCCTGCGCGCCTGCCCGGAATGCTCTTGCGCGTCCAACACGCGAGAACAGGCACGCTGGCGGTGGTGTGGAACCGGTGTCGTGTCACCGGTGATTCGCCATCATATCACAACCCTGATTCCCCTGATAGATTGGGCACATGGCGACGACGGCGGCGGCTCAACGCACCACGACGATCCGGGGGTTTCCGCGTCCTCTGGCACGGGCCATGGAGCAGTATGCCGACCGTCTCGACATCGGCAGGATTCGCGCAGCCTACGAGTTGGCGGACGAGGCGCACGCGGGGCAGCGCCGGGCTTCAGGGGAGCCCTTCATCAACCACGCCGTGGAGGTCGCGACGATCGTCGCCGAGCTGCAGCTCGACACCGCTTCCGTGATCTCGGCGCTCGTCCACGACGTCGTGGAGGACACGGTCGTCTCGATCCACGGCATCCGCGAGATCTTCGGCGACGAGGTGGGCGCCATCGTCGACGGGGTCACCAAGATCGGGAAGGTGCGCTTCCGGTCGAGCACCGAGCGGCAGGTCGAGAACTATCGCAAGCTGCTCCTCTCCATGGCCCAGGACGCGCGCGTGATCCTGGTGAAGCTGGCGGACCGCCTGCACAACATGCGCACGCTCGAGCATCTGCGGCCCGGCAAACAGAGGCCGATCGCGCGGGAGACGCGCGAAATCTACGCGCCGCTGGCGCACCGGCTCGGCATGGCGGCAATCAAATGGGAGCTGGAGGACCTGTCCTTCAAGTTCCTCGATCCCGAGTCCTACGACGGTCTCCGCAAGCTGGTGCGGCAACGGCGGCGTGCCCGCGAGCGGCACATCCTGGAGATGCAGCGCCCGCTCGAGGACGCGCTGCGGGCGGCCGGGGTGCCGGGCGAGGTAACGGGGCGTCCCAAGCATCTCTGGTCGATCCACCGCAAGATGGTCACCCAGGACCGGAGCTACGACGAGATCTACGACCTCATGGCGCTCCGCGTGATCACCGATTCGGTTGCCAGCTGCTACGCCGCGCTGGGCATCATCCACGGTCGCTGGACGCCGATTCAGGAGCGCTTCCACGACTACGTGGCGACACCGAAGTCGAACATGTACCAGTCCATCCACACGACCGTGTACGGCCCCGGGGGACGCAGGTACGAGGTGCAGATCCGCACAGCCGAAATGCACCGCACCGCCGAGTTCGGGATCGCGGCGCACTGGCGCTACAAGGCCGAGGGGAGGGAAAGCGGGGTCGACGACGCCCTTACCTGGTTCCGCCAGGTCCTGGAGTGGCAGAAGGACGCCAGCGAACCGGAGGAGTTCATGGAGTTCCTCCGCATGGACCTCTTCCAGGGGGAGATCTTCGTCTTCACGCCGAAGGGCGAAGTGAAGCAGCTGCCGGTAGGATCCTCGCCCATCGATTTCGCCTTCTCGGTTCACACCGAAGTGGGGCTCCACTGCGCCGGCGCCAAGGTGAACGGACGCATCGCGCCCCTGTCGCGGCAGCTGGCCAGCGGCGACTCGGTGGAGATCATCACCAACCCGCGCCAATGGCCCAACCGCGACTGGCTGGGGTTCGTAAAGACCTCCCGGGCGCGCACCCGAATCCGGCAGTGGATCCGCCGCGAGGAATTCGACCGCGCCCGGCAGCTCGGCCAGGAGCTCTTCCAGCGGGCCCTGCGCAAGGCCAGACTGTCGAGGCCCAGCGACGAGGAGACGCTCCGGGTAGCCCGCAAGCTGGGGTTCAGGAGCTTCGACGAGGCGCTTGCCGCGCTGGCTCGGGGCGACATAGGGCCTTCCGCGGTCATCCGCGGCTTCTATCCGGACGAGGATCCGGCACAGGTCGTGAAACGGTCGCCCTCCGCGCTGGAACGCATCGCCGAGAAGATTCGCAAGTCGAACCGCGGTGTGACCATTCAGGGGATGGACAACCTGATGATCCGCTACTCGCAATGCTGCCAGCCCGTCCCGGGAGACAAGGTCATCGGGTACATCACGCGGGGGCGCGGCATCTCGATTCACCGGACCGACTGTCCGAACGTCCTCAGCCTGAACGAGGACCCGGAACGGCGGGTGGAGATCGAGTGGAGGGCCGAGCGCGGAGACCGGTTCTTCGTGCATCTTCACATGGAGGGGACCGACCGCCGCGGACTGCTCGGGGACGTGGCCAGGACGATCAGCGAGACGGCGACCGACATCCAGCACGCGGACATGCGCGGTACGGACGGCGGCATGACCGCCGCATTCGTCGTGGAGGTGCAGGACCTCAACCACCTGAAGCGCGTCATGCAGGCCGTGCAGCGCGTGAAGGGAGTGGTCTCCGTGGTGCGGCGCGAGAGCATCCACGAGAGCGAACTCTTCGATGCCTGAATTCGAGATTCGGGCGCCCTTCGAGCCCGAGGGCGACCAGCCCACCGCGATCGTCGAGCTGAGCGAGGGGCTGCGGGCCGGGACGCGCTTCCAGACGCTGCTGGGGGCGACGGGGACCGGGAAGACCCTGACCATGGCCCACGTCATCGCCGAGTCGAAGCGTCCCGCCCTGGTCATGTCGCACAACAAGACGCTTGCCGCGCAGCTCTACGGCGAACTCAAGTCGCTGCTTCCCGCAAACGCCGTCGAGTACTTCGTCTCGTACTACGACTACTACCAGCCCGAAGCCTACGTCCCCGCCACCGACACCTACATCGAGAAGGACGCCTCCATCAACGAGGACATCGAGCGGCTGCGGCTGCGCGCCACGTCCTCGCTGATCGAGCGGCGCGACGTGGTCGTCGTGGCCTCGGTGTCCTGCATCTACGGTCTGGGCAATCCCATCGACTACCGGGGCCTGATGCTCCACCTCGAAGTCGGGGAGGAGGTCCCGCGCCAGAAGATCCTGCGGGGTCTGGTCGACATCCTGTACAAGCGCAACGACATCGCATTCGAGCGCGGCGCCTTCCGGGTGCGCGGCGACACGATCGAGGTGTTTCCGGCCTACGAGGAGCAGGCGATCCGGATCGAGCTCTGGGGAGACGAGATCGAGCGGATCACGCGCTTCGACCCGCTCACCGGCGAGACCATCGCCAAGCTGGAGCGAACGTCGATCTATCCGGCGTCGCACTACGTGACGCGGCAGTGCACGATCGAGGAGATGGCCCCGTTGATCCGGCAGGAGATGGCGGCGCAGGTGGAGAGGTTCAAGGCGGCGGGACTCCTCCTGGAGGCGCAGCGCATCGAGTCCCGCACCAACTTCGACCTGGAGATGATGCTGGAGATGGGGACCTGTCCCGGCATCGAGAACTACAGCCGCTACACGAGCGGGCGGGAGCCGGGCGAGCGTCCCGCGTGCCTGCTCGACTTCTTTCCCGAGGACTTTCTGCTGATCGTCGACGAATCCCACGTGACCATTCCGCAGCTTCACGGCATGTACAAGGGCGACCGGTCGCGCAAGGAGACGCTGGTGCGGCACGGCTTCCGCCTGCCCTCGGCGATCGACAACCGTCCGCTGCGCTTCGAGGAGTGGCGATCGCTGCTGAACCAGGTCGTGTTTGTATCGGCAACCCCCGGCGACTACGAGCTGGAGCAGAGCGGGGGGGTCGTGACCGAACAGATCATCCGTCCCACGGGGCTGGTGGATCCGCCGATCGACGTGCGTCCCGTGCGCGGCCAGGTGGACGACCTGCTCGCCGAGATACGGGAACGGGCGGAGCGGGACGAGCGGGTCCTGGTCACCACCCTGACCAAGCGCATGGCCGAGGACCTCTCGGAGTACTTCCAGTCGGTCGGGGTCAAGGTGCGGTACATGCACGCCGACATCGACGCGATTGAGCGCATGGAGATCCTGCGCGCGCTGCGCCTGGGGAGGATCGACGTGCTCGTGGGCATCAACCTGCTGCGCGAGGGCCTCGATCTGCCCGAGGTGTCGCTGGTCGCGATCCTGGACGCCGACAAGGAGGGATTCCTGCGCAACGCCCGCTCCCTGATCCAGACGGTGGGCCGCGCGGCGCGCAACGCGAACGGCAGGGCGATCCTCTACGCCGACACCATCACCGGGTCGATGCGGGTGTGCCTCGACGAGACCGGGCGCCGCCGGCGCGTGCAGATCGCGCACAACGAACGGCACGGGATCGTGCCGAAAACCATCCGCAAGAGCGTCGAGCAGATCGAATTGTCGACGCGGGTGGCCGACGCGCGCGACAAGCCCGTCGCCAGGGTGGCGGAGCCCGCGCCCGGCTACACGGACGAGGTCGACTCGGAGGCCTTCGTGAAGATCCTCGAGGAAGAGATGGCCAAGGCGGCCGAAGCGCTCGACTTCGAGAGGGCGGCCGCGCTGAGGGACCAGCTGTTCGACCTCAAGGCGGCGGTGGGGTGAAGTCGACGGCCGAGACCGGCGAAGACCGCGCGCCGACCGGGGATGCGGAGGCGTCCGTTTCCGCGGCTTGTGGCGTCACGCATCTGACCGAGGACGAACTGGTCGCATGGGGCCGCCGGATCGGAGCCGCGGTGACGGTGCCGGTCTTTATCGGCCTGATCGGGCCGCTGGGCGCGGGGAAGTCCGTTCTGGCACGGGCCGTGGCGCGCGGTGCCGGCGTAGAGGGCGCCCTGCCGTCGCCGACCTTCAACATCGTGTTCCGGTATCCGGCTTCCGCGCGGCGGCGTGGCGGGTCCGCGGGAGGCGATCGCCGACAGGCGGGCAGGCGGCGCCGGCGGGCGCACGGGCGCCGGCGAGCGGGCGGGGGCGGAACGGGCAACGGGGCCGCCGTCGTGCACGCCGACCTCTTCCGCATTGCCTCGGAGCAGGAGCTCGCCGCGATCGGATGGGAGGACATGGTGACCGACCGCGGGGCCATCGTCCTGGTGGAGTGGTGCCGGCGGGCCGGAGACGAATTGCCGCGGGACCGCTGGGAAGTCACGCTGGACTTCGTCGATGATGATGCGCGGCGGGCGGTGCGCGTGGAGCGCGTGGGCGAGCCTTTCCCGCTTCCGGGCTTCCGCGCGTCCGGCGAGTTGATGGAGTAGCGCTCCGTGGGCTGCCAGTGACCAAAAGGGCGCCGGCCGGTCCCGTCGTGGCGATCGAGACCTCGGGCAGGTTGGGATCGGTCGCGGTGGCGATGGGCGGATCCGTTGCGGCCCGCCGCTTCCTGACCGAGCGTGCGCGACACGCGTCGGGGCTGGTGCCGGCGGTGCAGGAGGTGCTCGAGGAGGCCGGGACCGATTTGGCGCAGATCGAGGGCGTGGTGGCGGGGGCCGGGCCGGGTTCCTTCACCGGCGTCCGGATCGCGGCGGCCGCGGCAAAGGGGCTCGCGGGGGGTCTGGACGTGCCTCTCTACGCTACCTCCAGCCTGCGCGCGGCGTCGTTTGCCATGGAAGTTTTCGAGGATGACCCTCGGGCACTCATGGACGCGGTCGCGGAGGCGGGGCCTGGCACGGATGCCGATTGGGACGGCGCGGCTGTTGCTGGTAAGGGCGATGAAGGGGACGTGCGCTACGTGCTCTTCGACGCGCGCAACGGTCGCGTGTATGGCGCCTGCTACGACGTGGGGGCGAATGGACCGGCCGAGGTGACGGCACCGCATGGCGGGACGATCCTGGAGGTGCTCAACGGACGGCCTCCCGAGGGGACGTGCTTCATGGGGGATGGCGCGGTGGCTCATGCGGCGCTGATCAGCGCCGCCGGCTACGAAACACGCCCCCCCCCGGCCGGGACTGCCATCGCGGATGCCGTGGTGAAGTGCTGCCGCTGGGAGCCGGTCGATGTCGCCGATTGGCAGCCCGACTACATGAGGGAATGGAGACCCGGATGACGGCGGGGGTCTCCGTGCGCGGGGCCATTCGTTCGGATCTGGCTGACATCCGCAGGATCGAGGAGACGTCCTTCTCGCGTCCCTGGAAGAGCGAGACCTTCGACGAGGTGCTCGGGACGCCCGGGATGGAAGTGCTCGTCGCTGTTGCGGGGGCGGAGGTGGCGGGGTATGCCGTGCTGATCGTCCGGGAACGGGAGGCCGAACTGGCCAACCTGGCCGTGAGCGGTCCCCACCGAGGCGAGGGGATCGGTCGGGCTCTGATGGCGCGCGCGATCGAACTCTGCGGTGAGCGCGGCGCACGCAGGATGCTGCTGGCGGTGCGGGAGTCCAACCGTGCGGCGATCCGTCTGTACCGGCGCTACGGGTTCAGGACGATCGGCAGCCACGGCTCCTACTACGAGGATCCCTCGGAGGACGCTTGCATCATGCTGCTCACACTGCCGGAGGAATGCTGACGGGGGTTCTCGTTTTGCGGTGAGCGGCTAACTTTCGACGCAGGTACTGCAACCGAATGGAGACGATGCCCGAGGACGGCCGAAAGGTCCTGGTCACCGGCGGGGCCGGTTTCATCGGGAGTCATGTCGCCGACGCCCATCTCGAGCGCGGCGATCGGGTCTGGATCGTCGACGATCTGTCTTCCGGCCAGCTGGATAACGTGCCGCCGGGAGCCGAGTTCCACCGGATGGACATCGCGGACCCCGAAGTGCGCGACCTGATTCGCGATGTGGGGTTCGATCTCGTCAATCACCACGCCGCCCAGATCGACGTGCGCCGCTCCGTGGCCGATCCGCTCCTCGACGTGCGGATCAATATTCTCGGCCTGGTCAACATTCTCGAGGCCGCGCGGCAGGCCGGGACGCGGCGCGTCGTGTTCGTTTCGAGCGGGGGCGTGGTCTACGGCGAGCCGGAAGCGCTTCCGACCCCGGAACACGCACCCAAATCGCCGCTCTCCCCCTACGGGATCTCCAAACTGGCCGGGGAGTACTACCTCAACTACTACCGGGAGGTCCACGGGATGAGCTACGTGGCGCTCCGCTACGGCAACGTCTACGGCCCCCGCCAGGATCCGCATGGCGAGGCCGGGGTCGTGGCCATCTTTGCGAACCGCATTCTGGGAGGAGAACCCCTGGGCATCCACGGCGACGGAGAACAGACAAGGGACTACGTCTACGTAGGGGACGTGGCGCGCGCCAATCTGGCGGCGGCGGACATGCCTCTGCCGGCGGCGGGCGGCATCGACGCGCGGGCCTTCAACGTCGCCACGGGAGTTGGGATCAGCGTGAATGAACTTGCGCGGACGCTGGAGGAGGTCGCGGGGACACGCACGGCAAGGGTGACCTGGGGGGCGCGGCCGGGTGAGCTCCGGCACAGCGCTCTTGACATCGGCCGCATGGTCCGCCGCGGCTGGACCCCCGCGTTCAGCCTGCGCCGGGGACTATCCGCAACCCTCGCGCACATCGTCGCCCAACGCGCGGTGGCACGCGTCGGATGAGCGCACCTCCTCAGGACCTCCGGACTCCGCAGACCATCGCGGACATGATCCTCGGGGCAAGTCTCCCGACCCACATCGTGCTGGCCGTGCTGGCGCTCTTCTCGATCCTCTCCCTGTGGGTGATCCTCGCCAAGGTCCGCCGGTTCCGCACGGTCCGCCGCGAAGGCGACGAATTCCTCGCCCGCCTGGACCGCGTCAACAGCCTTGGAGAGGCCTCGGAGGCCGTGCTCACCCTGCCCGAGTCCCCCTACACCCGCCTGTTCCGCGCGGGCCTGAACTTCTTCGCGGAGCTGAACCCGGGGGGTCTTGGAGGTTCGACCCACGCCACCGGGCTGTCACTGACGCAACTCGAAGCGCTGCGCCTGGTCATGGACAAGGTCGAGGCGGAGGAGGTCGACGAGCTCGGCCACGGCCTCAACTGGCTGGCGATCATCGGGTCGGTTTCGCCGCTGCTGGGCCTCATGGGCACGGTCATCGGCATTACCAACACGTTCCTGGGCATCACGGCCTCCGCGTCCACCAACATCAGCGCGGTGGCGCCGGGGGTGGCCGAGGCCCTGATCACAACCGTTGCCGGCCTGTCCGTCGCGATCCCGTCGGTGATCGCGTACAACCACTTCGCGACGCGCCTCAACCTCGTCCTCGGTGAGCTGGAGGGGTTCGGCAGCGAGTTCATCGGGACCCTGGCCAAGGAACGGCTCGTATGAAGAGGCGGAGAGGAGGCCGCGGCCGGCTGCCGGTTCGTTCGGAGATCAACGTGACGAGCCTGGTCGACGTGGCCTTCACCCTGCTGGTCATCTTCATCATCACGGCCCCGGTGCTGCAGGGCGGCATCGAGGTGAATGTGCCGGAGGGGCACGTGGAAGTCGTCGAGTCGTCGGACGACATGGTCAGGGTCAGCGTAACGGAAGACCACACGATCTTCGTCGGAGACGCACAGGTCGCGGAGGCCGATCTGCAGGAGATTCTCACGCAGATCATCCAGGAGAACGGCGCGGACAGGGTCTATCTCTGGGGTGACTCGCTGGCCGTGTACGGACGCGTCGCGGCGGCGATCAGCGCGGTGGCCGCTCAGGAGGGCGTGGGCCTGTCCCTGATCCTTCGGGAGATCCGCCGGTGATCGGGACTCGTTCGTCCAACGAGCGCGGTGAGGAGCCCGGGAGGGATGACAAGCGCGGAAAGGCCGAGCAGAAGGCACGCAAGAGGCTCGGAAAGAAGCCCCTCGGACTGTCCCTGTCGATCCATATGGCAATTTTTGTCATTCTCTTTTGGGTGATTCCGGCGCTGCAGCCCGACCCGGTGTTCTACGAGGTCGTGGAGATCAACATGGTCGCGGCCGCCCCGGAGCCGGAGGACCAGCTCATCGTGGAGACCCCGGACGACCCCGAGCCCCAGGAGGAGTCGCCCATGCCCGAGCCCGAACCGGAGCCGGAGCCCGAGCCGGACTCGCTGGAGACGCCGCCCGCCGAGGAGGAGCCCCCTCCGGAGACCGAAACGGTTTCGACCACGGCCCCGGAGCCGGAAGACGGCGATGATGAGGTTACGGCACGGATCGAGGGGTTCCGGCGGGACTTTCCTGAGTATTACGAGCGTATTACCAACCACATCAGACGCTGCTTCAGGCCGCCGGACACGGGCCTCCGGGATGTCGTGGTACGCTTCCTCGTCCAGAGGGACGGGAGCACCACCGATATCGGCGTCGTGTCTTCGTCCGGGAGCTTCTCGTTCGACACGGCGGCGGAGGAAGCGATCGAGTGCGCGGGCCAGCCGGGCCGGCTGGGGCCGCTGCCCGACGAATACCTCTATCCGGTGCTTCCGATCAACTACACCATCAGCCCGAGGGAAGGCTTCATGTTGCTGCTACTGGAGTTGGGAGCCACGGAATGACGACGCGCGGCGCACGCCGGCTGGCCCTCATGACGGTGCCGGCGGTCTCCCTCGCGGTGCTGGCTGCCGGGAGTGCGGCCCAGGAGGAGGAAGCGGTGATTCCCGGCGTCTCGCTGGGCTTCGTGTATGAAGGGGAACGCATTCCGCCCATCGCCATCCGCCCCTTCACGGGGGGCGGCCCGGCGGCGGACATCGCCTCGATCATCGCGACGGACCTGGACTACAGCGACCGCTTCTACGTCAGGGATTCACTGCCCGGGGGCGTCGACACCGAGGGCATCCAGTACAGCCTCTGGGACCAGTACGGGGTCGACTGGCTCCTGACCGGAAACATCGACAGCGAAGACGGGATCGCCTTCCTCGAGGTCGAACTCCACGACATCGTATTCAGCAGCATTCGCTCGCGTGCCCGATTCCCCATTCCGCCTCCCGGGCACGAGGGATTCCGGCTTGCCGTCCACCGGGTCTCGGACGCCGTGGTCGAGTGGGTGCACGGCGATCCGGGAATGGCCGCAAGCCGCATCGTCTTCTCGATGAGGCCCTTCGGGAATCCGGCCAGCAAGGAGTTGTACATGGTCGATTCGGACGGCGAGGGGCTGCGGCGGGTGACCTGGGACGACGACCTGGCGGTCTCTCCGGCGTGGTCCCCCGACGGCATGCACATTTCCTACACCTCCTTCAAGTCCGGTCTCCCCAGGATCTACGAGCTGAACCTGGCGGACGGGAGCGAGCGAACCGTTGAAGGCAGCCCGGGCGAACAGCAGTTCTCTCCTTCCTACCATCCCGATGGGGACCGCATCGCCTTCTGGAGCCTCGAAGCGGGGGGCGCGAAGGGGATTTCGACCTACAACATCCGCGACGGCTGCTGTCTGACCCGGCTGATCGGCGGATACCACCAGAACATTCAGCCGTCCTACTCCCGCGACGGGAGCAAGCTCGTATTCCTCTCCAACCGTCTGGGTTCGCAAACGCCCCAGATCTACGTCATGCCGGGCGAGGGGGGCGACGCCGAACTGCTGTCTCCGTACAGATACGGGCAAGGCGGCTACTTCGCCGACCCGGACTGGTCGCCCACGGCGGACATGGTGGCGTTTGCCGGCGGCATCGTCGACCAGCGGGTATACAACCAGTACGACATCTTCGTGCGCGACATCGAGGCGCCCGACAACCGCATCGTGCGGCTGACCACCGAGGGCAACAACGAGGACCCCAGTTGGGCGCCCGACGGCAGACACCTTGTCGTTGCCGGGGTACGGAGCTACGGGCACGGGGTGTTCGTGGTCGATACCGCCACCGGCCGCACCCGCCTGCTGGTCGCGGGCGTGCGGGCGGAGGACACCGACTGGTCGCCCCGGCTGTCCTGGCAGGGCGATGGCGTGGAGACCGGTGGAACGGGCTCCGGAGACGGGCCGGGGGACTTTCGGTGAACCTCCGGTTCAGGAGCCGCGAACCCTTGCAAAATCCGAAGAAATCGCGTAAATACATCGCGTGTATGCACCCCGACCCGGGACTGGCTCCACGCCGGAACACTTACCTCCACCACACGGGAGAAGGGATGTCTAGATCACGGCTCATCCTCGCTGCCTGCGCCACGATACTCATTGCTGCCGGGTGTCGGCCGGACCCCCCGCCGCCTGATCCCGAGCCAACCGGTCCCACACCCGAGGAGCTGGAGCAGAGGAGGCAGGATTCGCTCCGGGCGATCGAAGAAGCCGCGAGGCTGGAACGGGAGCGATTGGCACAAGAGGAGGCGGCTGCGCGGGAACGGGCCGCGGCGGCAGCGCGGCGCACCCTCATGGAGGTGGTCTACTTCGACTATGACGAAGCGGCCATCCGCCCCGACACCGAGGCAAGGCTCCGCGCCAAGCTCGACATCCTGCGGGACAACCCCGGAGTTCGCTTGCGCATGGAGGGTCACGCCGACGAGCGCGGCACCTCGGAATACAACTTTGCGCTGGGGAACGATCGCGCCGAGTCGGTCATACGATTCCTGACAGGCTTCGGGCTCGACATGGGCCGCTTCGCGTCGGTTTCGTACGGCGAGGAACGACCGGTGGCGCAGGGATCCACGGAGGAAGCGTGGGCCCAGAACCGCAGAGTCGAATTCGTGATCACCGCCGGCGGCAACGACCTCGGACGGTAGGGCGCGTTTGCCGGGGTCGCCGGGACGACGCCCTGCCAGGGGGGCGAATTGGATTGGCCTCGGTGTGCTGTTGGCATCGCTGGCCGGGTGCGCGACCAAGTCGGACTTCCGGATTCTCGAGTCCGAGGTCCGCGCCCTGGCCGCGCGGCAGGACACGGCCACGCTGGCGCTGCAACGCGTGCAGCGGGTGAACCGGGCCGTGCTCGACTCCGTGGGAGTGCTGTCGGAGTCGGTTTTCGAATTCAGGGGTGACGTCAGCAATCGGTTGCTCGCGATCCAGGACCAGCTTCTGCTCCTCGGCGAACTCGTGGGGCAGAGCCAGCGAAGCCTGGCCAACATGCGTGAGGAGCTCATTGCGCAGCGGGAGCAGCTCGAAGAGCGTTTGCGGGCGCGGGGGACGCCGGGTGACACGCTCGACGTGGTCGGCGGGGAGGTCGGCGACGAGGAGGTCGGGGGTGGGGGCGACGCCGATGACGAGGCGTTCGCTTCCGTGGAACAGGCGCTCGACCGCGGAAACCTGACGACGGCGCGCCGGGGCTTCGAGCGATTCATCTCGATGTACCCCAACAGCGAGTTTGCGCCCTCCGCCCACTTGCACCTGGGGGAGCTGCTGAGTGGCGAGGAGCGTCTCGAGGAAGCCGTGGCGATCTATCTCGAAGTGCCCAGGCTCTTTCCAACCGCCGAAGAGGTTCCCGACGCGCTGTACCGCGCCGGCGTGCTCAGCATCGAGTTGAACGACTTCGAGCAGGCCCGCCAGTTACTGGAGCGCCTGGTCAACACCTATCCGGGTCACCGCTTCGTCGAACAGGCGCGGGAGCGGCTCCAGGGCATTCCCTGACGAGACGCCGATGATCTGCCCGGCCTGTGAATCCGGGTCCAGCAAGGTCGTCGACACGCGGACGGCCAAAGGTGGCCGGGCGATTCGCCGCCGCCGCGAGTGTCTTGGTTGCGCGCAGCGGTTCACGACCTATGAGCGTGTGGAAGAGCGCGCGGTGCGCGTGGTCAAGAGTGACGGCAGCGCCGAGGACTTCCAGCGCGACAAGCTGGAGGCGGGGATCGTCACGGCATGCGCCAAGCGTCCGGTGTCGCCGGCGGAGATCGAGGCCCTCGTGGACCGCATCGAAGACAACGTATCCGGGTCGGCCCGCGTCGAAATATCGTCGCGTGCGATCGGGGAGCAGGTCATGGAGGGGTTGAAGCCGCTCGACCGTGTTGCGTACGTGCGATATGCGTCCGTGTATCGGAACTTTCAGCACATCGACGAATTCCAGGAAGTCGTGGACGAACTCACCGTGAGAGAACAGCACGAAAACCGGCGGCGCTTCCAGGGTGAACTGCCGCTCGTGGATGGCGATGACATGGCGGGAGAAGTGCAATGAACAGGCTGCGCGACGGCCTCCTCTCACGCGGGCGCCGCAACCCCAAGGCCGAGATGCCCTTCCTGGACCACCTTGAGGAGCTGCGCTGGCGCATTCTGTGGAGCCTGGCGGCGATTGTGGCGGGGTTCGCCATCGGCCTTGCCCTGATGACGATGCTGGACGTCTGGGAAATACTGCTCCAACCGGGTCGGGCCGTGTTCGGGGGGGAGTGGATGCCCCAGGTGCTGGCGCCCACGGACCCCTTCTTCATCCTCCTCAAGGTCTCCCTTACGATCGGGCTGATCCTGGCGTCGCCCACGATTATCTACCAGACCTGGGCCTTCCTGGCCCCCGCGCTGGAAAAGCACGAGAAGAGGGCGATCATTCCGGCGCTCTACATGGGAATGGTGCTCTTTGTGGCCGGCGTCGTCCTGGCGTACTTCGTCCTGCCGATCTCGCTGCGCTTCCTCACCGGTCTCCTGACCGGCCTCCTGGAACACAACTGGACCTTCAGTCTGTACATGGGGTTCGTGGTCAAGCTCCTGCTCGCCTTCGGCATCCTCTTCGAGCTCCCGGTGGTGGTGCTCGTGTTGAGCGTGCTGGGACTGGTCACGCCCGCATTCCTTCGATCGAAACGCCGGCACGCGATCGTCATCATTGCGACCCTGGCGGCGCTCCTGTCGCCCGGTGACGTGATCGTCGTCACGGTCATCATGATGGTGCCGATCTATCTTCTCTTCGAACTCAGCATACTGATGTCGGTGGTGATCTGGCGGCGCAGGGAGCAGAGGCAGCGCGACGCAGAGGCGGAAGCGGGCGGCGCGGTTGCCCCCGTGGACCCCGACCCGCCGCCAGGCGCCGAGCCCACCCCGTACGACCACGGTGATCCTGCCCGCGAGCGGGACGGCGACGAGTCGCACGGATCCGACGAAGACGATGCCGCCGGCGGAGGAGACTCGGCCCCGGACGCCGAGGAGTAGCGGGCTCGTGGGACGCCGCGCGTTGACCACGCTCGCCCTGGCGAGCTGCTGTCTGGCCGGTTCCGCGGCGTTCGCCCCGGCGTCGGCACAGGAACTCTCGGACTCGCTCCGCAAGGTCGTGCAGGAGCGGCTGGAGGCCCTTACCCGGCGCGTGGGCGACTCCACCGGACTCGCCCCGCCGGACACCACCCAGGAACGAAGCAGCCTCGCGGACATGGCGCAGGACTCGACGGTCAGGGAGCTTCTGTCGCTGCCGGGCTACGAACTGGTTCAATACCGTAGCGAGAATGCCACCTTCGAGACGGAATCGAGAATACTGACGCTTTTGGGCTCGGAGGGAACCAGCGCGGTCATCAACCGGGAAGGACTGGAGCTGTCGGCCGATTCGGCTTTGGTGTTCGACGAGAATACGGGGCGGCTGGTGACGAGGGGCCAGGAGGCGACCTACCGGCCTGAAGAGGGCGACGAGGTGCTGACCCGCGGCATCGTCTACGATCTCGACGAGGACCGCGCGACCGCGCTCGACGCCAGGACCCAGATGAACGCCGGGATGGGAAACTGGATGGTCCGGGGTGACTTCCCATGGGTCAACGAGGACGTGTCCTACGGTCACGACATCATGTTCACCAGCTGCGAGGACGACGAACCCCACTACCACTTCGTCGCGCGCGAAATCAAGATCCATCCAGGAGGTACGCTGGTCGCGCGGAACGTCCTGCTCTACTTCTCGGACGTGGGCGTAATGTGGCTCCCGTTCATTGCGCAGAGCACCGAGCAGGGACGCCGGTCGGGACTTCTGCCGGTCCGCTTCTCGGTGAACGACATCGTCCGCACGTCCGGGAGCTATGCCCGCCGCATCTCCAACCTGGGCTTCTACTGGGCGATGAGCGACTACTCCGACGCCGAACTGGGGATGGACTGGTGGAGCGGCAACTACATGGCGATGACGGGCCGCCTCCAGTACAGCTGGCTGCGCCAGTTCCTGGAGGGCAGGGCCAACTTCCGCCGCTTCTGGCGCGCCGAAGGCGGAACGGAGCTGGCGTTCGACACCGACCACAGCTGGGAGATATCCGAACGGACGCAGCTGCGGCTGTCCGCGGCCTACGCGTCCAGCTCGGCCTTCGTGCGCCGCAATTCCTTCGACCCGCGCGAGGTCACGCAATCCATCGATTCGGACGGCGGGCTGAACCGGCGGTTCGACTTCGGCAACCTCTCGGTGAGCGCGAGCCGGAGGCAGTTCCTTTCCGACGACCGCGTGGAGGCGACCATGCCGACGGTCAACTTCTCGCTGTCGACGATCACGCTCCTGCCGGCCCCCTTCAACCGGGCGCGCTTCTACAACAACATGACCCTGTCGGCTTCCAGCCGCTTCTCGCGAACCATCCGCGACCTGCCCGTGCAGGATCTGTCACAGGGTCCGTTCGAACTGGGCAAGGCGGACAGCGAGGCGTTGCGCGGCGGCTTTTCCGCCACGCTGTCGGCCGGTGCGTTCTCGATTGCGCAGAACTTCGAGTGGAACCGGAACATCCGGCGTGACCTGCCCCTGAACTTCTTCGATCCCACCATGCCGGCCGCGCGCGCTGGTATCGGCAGCGTGGGCGATCTGCAGCGGTCGATCGTCTTCCCCCAGGCCGCGGAGACGATGAACCTCAACGCCGACGATCGGACCTGGTCCACAAGCATCAACTACCAGGTGAGCCTGATCGGCTCCACTTCCATCACGCCCCAGCTGGCGCTCTCGGGCAACGCCATCCGATCCGACACCAGTACCGTCGGGAACGGCGGGTTCATTTCGGCGCCGAGCCGCCTGTCCTTCGGGGCCCAGCTCAAGACCGACTTCTACGGCTTCTACAACAACGATCGCCTGCGCCACAAGGTCTCCCCGACCTTCGACTACGCGTATTCGCCGGAAACCCAGCCCACCGCCATCCAGCAGGCGACCTTCGGGACGCGGGCGATCCAGCCGAGGAACGAAATCCGCTTCGGGCTGACCCAGACGATCGAGGCCAAGGTGGGTGACGAGGAATCGGACACCACGGCGGCCGGCGAAGCGGAGCCGCAATCCACGGACGGGGGCCCCCGCCGCCTGCCGCAAGCGCAAAAGGTGACGGTGCTCGCGCTGCGCACGAGCGCGGTGACCTACGACTTCGAGCAGGCCGGACAACTTGGCCACTTCACGCGCGGTTTTGCGGACAACCTGCGGATTTCCCATCAGATAAGCTCGGACTACCTGAGGGGACTGTCGGTCTCGATGGAGCACGGTGTGTTCGACAACGCGGGAGTCACGCCGGAGGGCGGGGCGCTCGGCTTCGACCCCTTTCTTTCGAACGTCAACATGTCGTTCTCCCTCAGCAACGAGTCGGCGTTGTTTCGCTGGATCCGTCGCCTGTCCGGCGAGGAAGTGGAGGATCCGCCTCCAACCACGGATACGCCGCAGGAGGACGAGGCGGACCCGACCGACCCCAGCGGCTTCGAGACTGCCGATCTCGGTGAGTCCACGGTCGTTCCAACCGGCGGCCGCGACCGCGACCGGGAACGGCAGAGTGCCCCGACTGGCGAGATGGGCAAGTGGAACGCGTCGTTTTCCTATTCGCTTGCCCGCACTCCCGGGATGCAGATGGGCGGCAACCAGATGATACAGGCCAACCTCAGCTTTCAGCCGACGGAGAAGTGGTCGGTGAACTGGCGGACTTCGTACGATGTGGCCGGGGGCCTCTTCAACGATCACGTGATCAGCCTGAAGCGCGACCTGCACCGCTGGGAGGCCGATTTCTCCTTCCAGCAGACGGCCACGGGCAACTGGAGCTTCGTCTTCGAAGTCGCGCTTTCCGACAACCGGGACCTGCATTTCGACTACGAGCAGCGCGCCGGAGGCACCCAGGGCCCGGGGCGTTCCGGGCCCGGACGGGGTTTCTGACCGGCGAAGACCGTCGGCGTCCCGAACCGATGCAGGTGACGCACCGTCACCGGCAGTGGACACTCACTTGTGGGAGCCGGCGTCGTAAGTCTTTGTAGAGGCTATGGATGGGGTTGTGGTACGTCGGATGCATCTGTGACTGGCCAGGGCCGCGGCCGCGTGGTGAGGTCGAGCCCGTTCACGGCACGAAGCGAGGGGGAAGCATGCGAATCTGGAAGGTGGGCATAACCGTGGCGGCCGTGCTGGCCGCAGGATGCGATGATGACTATTGGCTGCTGGCGGATCCCCCGGATGCGCCCAGGGATCTCGAGGGCTACTACTACGCGGGGGCCGTCGATCTTTCGTGGCGCCTGGGGGGAAGGTGGGATGGAGAGGCCTTCCGCGTCTACGGCAAGCGGGTGAGCGATCCGGACTACTTCTTCATTGCCGAGGTGACGAGTTGCACGGAAGGGCTCTGCGTCTACCGCGACATCAACGTCCGGGCCGAAGTCACGTACGAGTACTATGTGTCCGCCGTGAGCCCGGATACCGGAGAGGAGACGGCGAGCGACTACTCGGTCGAGGTCTACGTGCCCAGGCCGGTGCCTCCTCCGGTGCCGGACCCGGTGGAGGCGGTCGCGCTGGACAACTCCGCCTACGTGCGGTGGCACGACGGTGCGTCGGCGGAGGAGGACTTTGCCTTCTATCGTGTTTACGTTGCGGACGGCGACAGCGAGTACCTGGTGGGTGAGACGGATTCACCGGGGTTTCTGGACTTCCTGGCCGAGAATGGACGGACCGCGTCCTATTTCGTAACGTCGGTCGACGACCAGGGCCACGAGAGCGAAGCAAGCGAGATTGCGTCGTGCACACCGAGACCCGACTACACCGGCGAGGTCATGTACTCCTACGAGGATGTCGCCGCCAGCGCGGGCTTCCGCTTTCAGGAGGCCGACGACCTGCAGGCGGTGATGTCGGGAGACAGCCCGCACCGTCATTTCCGGCTCGAATCCGACGGAGCGGGCCTGTGGCTTGCGCCGGGACCGGAAGGCCGGGTGCATCCCGAGGCTCACTGGACGTCGGCTCTCAAGTGCGGCGTCGGCTCCGACGCGGATTGCCTGTCCTGGGAACGCGCTCCGATGTCGGGCTACTCGGCGAGGCGCATGCCCCTGGACGCGGGATTCACGTACATGTTCCAGGTCAGCGGCGACGACGGCGAAACACGGTTCGGGTCCATCCGGGCCAGCCACCTCGGCGTGGATCAGGACGGGTACCGGCTGATCGTATTCGACTGGGCCTACCAGACCCAGGCCGGCAACCCGAGCCTGTCGACTGCCGGCGGCACGCAAGGCTGGTAGGGAGAGCTGAACGCGGCGATGGGTTGCTGCCGGCCGTAGCCACCGTGCGACCCTGTGCACGGAGGACGCGGGCGACATGACGGAGGTCGTGGAGACCGTTCCGAACTTCAGCGAGGGCCGTGATCCGGAGTTCGTCGGCGCGGCGGCCGCCGCTTTCACGGATGCTGGGTGCGAGGTCCTTCACACCACCATGGACCCCGATCACCACCGCTCGGTGATCACGGCGATGGGGTCGCCCGCTGCGGTGGAGGACGGTGCGGTGGCTGCGGCCGCTCTGGCGCTCGAGCGCATCGACATGCGCCGGCACCGGGGCGTCCACCCGCGTATCGGGGCGCTGGATGTTCTCCCGTTTGTGCCGCTGCACGGAATGGACATGGCGGGTGCGGCGGCGTTGGCCCACCGGGCAGCGGCGCGGATCGCCCGGCTGGGAATTCCGGTCTACCTGTACGGCGCGGCCTCGAAGCCGCAAGGGCGCGGCCTGGCGTCCATTCGGCGCGGCGGCTTCGAGGCACTCGCGGCGGGCCCCCAGCGCGGTCGTGCGGCGGCCGATCTGCCCGGACGGGGCCTTGGCCGTGCGGTGGCGGGTCTGCATGGAGGGGACGTTGGTCGCGCAGCGGAGCCCACGGCGGACGCGCACCTGCACCGGTTCGCCCACCCCACCGCGGGAGCCGCCTGTGTTGGCGCCCGGGAAGTGCTGCTCGCCTGGAACGTGGACATCGAGGGTGTGGCGCTGGCCGCGGCCCGGCGCATCGCGGCCGGCATTCGCGAGGCGGGCGGGGGTTTTGCCGGCCTGAGGGCCCTCGCGCTGCTGCTGCGTGGACAGAACCGCCTGCAGATTGCCATGAACCTCGAGGACCCCGCGGCAACCGATCCGTTCGTCGTGTTCCGAACGATCGAGCGCCGGGTTCGGGAACTTGGCGGACGCGTGGCCGGAACCGAGGTGATCGGGATGCTCCCCGATCAGGTTCCACCCGGGACGGCTCGCCGGATGCGGGTTCGCGACTGGTCGCAGGATCGGATGTTGCGCCGCCGTGTCCAGTCCTACCTGGCGGCACGCTCGCCGGCCGGCGCCGGCTCGGAGGGATGACGTCGGCACGGGTGCGGCTCGCGAATCTCCGGGGGGATTCTGTCCACGGGCTGCCAACCATGCGTTTCACCTTCCCTGCCGCTACCTTTTGTCTGCAAGAGCGTCCTTCGTGCACCTGCCATGACCTACCCGCTATCGGCCTTGCCCAAAACAACAACAGGACTTGCTGCGATCCAGGCTCCGGTCAAGGAGCGGCTGGAGAGGGTCTTTGACGAGTTGCGGACCGTGGCCGTGTCGGATTTCGACATGGTCGAGGAGGTCAACCAATACCTCCTGAGCGTGCCCGGCAAGCTGTTCCGACCCACGCTTGTGCTCCTGTCCAGCGATGTCGGCGGCAAGGCCTCCGACGAATCGGTGACGCTGGGCGCTGTCGTGGAACTGGTGCACATGGCCACGCTGGTGCACGACGATGCGGTCGACCACTCGGTGCTGCGCCGCGGGATGCCCACGGTGAACTCGCTCTGGACGCATCAGATCGCCATCATCATGGGCGACTACCTCTACAGCCGGGCGGTGACCGAACTCGCGCGGCTCGGCGACCTCGAAGCGGTGCGGGTTCTCGCGTCGGCGGCCAACGAGATGAGCGTAGGGGAGATGCGGCAGCTTCTCTGCTACGACGACATCAGCTACTCGGAGTCGGAGTACTTCAAGCTGATCTCGGCGAAGACCGCGTCGCTGATGTCTGCAGCCTGCGAAATGGGCGCGCTGGCCGGCGTGCCGGCGTTTCGGGCCCCGCTCAAGCGTTTCGGGCACTGCCTGGGCATGGCCTTCCAGATCGCCGACGACATGCTGGACTATGCCGGGAGCGAAGAAGAGACGGGGAAGCCCACCGGACTGGACTTGCGCGGCCGCAAGGTGACCCTGCCTCTGGTGGGAGCGCTTCGCGAGATGACGGCCGCGGAGGTCGAGCAGGTGCAGCACATGTTCACGCTGGTCGAGCCGGGCGACGACGAAGTGGCTGCGACCATCGGCCTTGTGCGTCGCAACGGGGGCCTGGAATACGCGCGCAGCAAGGCACGGGAGTACGCGGATTCGGCCCAGGCCGCGATCGACCCGCTACCTCCCGGGCCCGCGTTGGACGCGCTCAGGGAATCCGTCTTCTACGCAGTCGAACGATCGCGGTGACGGCGATGGAGCCCCGTTAGCGATGGAGCCCAACTACAAGCGCAGCATCACACGGGGATTCTGGACGCTGGCCCTGGGCATGTTCCTCGGTGGACTTCTGACCGAGCTGGCCGAGACGTTTCTGCCGGACAGCGCGGCGCGCGCGTTCCTCACGGGATCGGTGGAGGCTTCCGTGGGCCCGTTTTCGGTGGACCTGTTGGCAGTGGCCATCACCATCGGACCCATATCGTTCTTCCTCAACGTCCTGACCATTGTCGGAATCGGGATCGTCGCACTGGTGATCCGCTGGTGGATGTAGCTCCACGCACGTCCGGGCGCCGCAACTCTTTCCTGTTTCGCCGTGAATCAGTCCGGTTTCTTTGGCGAGGCGTGGCAAAACCGTTAGGTTGTCGTTCCAGCGACTGACGGACCGAAACCGGGGAGTGCCCCCGCGCTGGGTCTCGGACACAAGGAGATGTGGATATGCCTTTCGGAATGGGCATGACGGAAGCGATCGTCATCTTCCTCATCGTGCTGCTGCTGTTCGGAGCGAAGCGGCTTCCGGAGATCGGGACCTCCCTGGGCAAGGGAATCCGCGAGTTCAAGTCCTCGGTGCGGGAGATCGAATCATCGGTCCGCGTCGAGGGCGAACTGAAAGCGCCGCAGGATGAGGCTACGGGCGCTCGAGTCGCAGAGGGTCAGGAGGAGGGCGCGCCGCGCCGCCTCACCACGAATTGATCCGGGGGATGCCGGCCCGCCGGCGAAACCGCCCGCCCGCTACCAGAACACCGGTGGCAGTTGCGACAGAGGCTGGTCCTCCGGCGGATTGAGCACCTGCTCGCGGCGATCGACGATGTCGGCTGACTCGCGCAGCGCGTCGATCCACTGATTGAGCCGCTGCTGCCGCATCATGGCGACCGTTTGGGCCCGCTGCAGATCGAGTTGGTCCAGCCACGCGGTACTGTCCGCGGGCTCCGCGCCCGTTCGTTCGATCACAAACGCGTTCGTGTTCGCGCGGATCGCATCCGACACCTCGCCGATCTCCAGACCGAAGGCCGTTCCGACCGCCGCGTTGTGACGGCCGAGCCCCGAAACGAATTCGTTGCGCGCAAACGGCCCCGCGTCCAGCGCTTCCAGTCCGATCTCTCTCGCGACTTCGGCCAGGGAGCGTCCCTGTCTGACCTGCTCAACCAGCGCGCGGGCCTCGTCCAGGGCGACGTCGACCTTCTTGCGCGTTCCGATGTTGCCGCGAATCGCCGTCTCGGCTTCTTCCTCGGTCAGGTAGCGCGCGGGGTCGAGCGAGACGAGTTCGAGGGCGTAGAAGGACGTTCTGTTCTCGAAAACCGGGCTGACGTCGCCGACCGATGTCTCCTCGGGATCGAAGACCCATTCGCCCCCTTCCTCCACATCGCCCGCCCCGGGGACGATCGGACGCGTCTCGATCAGGTCGAGCGTGTCGGCCTCGAGCCCGAGAAGTGCCGCGGCGTCCGCCAGCGCCATTGACTCGCCGAGCTCCTCGAGCGAGTCGGCCATTGCGAGCAGGTCGATCTCCGATTCATCCGTGCGCTCGATGGGGAGCAGAATGTGGCGGGCCGACGCGGAATCCTGTCCCCAGCGTTCGGTCACCTCGATGATGTGGACCCCGAAGTTGGTCCGGACGGGCTCGGTGACGCGGTTGAGAGGCGTCGCGAACACCGCTGAATCGAATGGCACCGCCATGCGTCCGCTGGCAAAGACGCCCAGGTTGCCCCCGTCCGCGGCGGAAACCGCGTCGGAGGATTCCGTCTGCGCCAGTTCGGAGAAGTCGGCGCCGTCCAGGATCTCCTGCCGCAGCTCGAGGGCCCTGGTCTCCACCGCCAGGGTGTCCTCGGCCGTCGGTGCCTTGGTGAACGCGACCGAAACCACGCTGGCGCTGGCGGGGACGGAAAACTCCTCGCGGTTGTCGCGGTAGTAGTCGCTGATCTCACGCGGCGTGATCTCGATCTGGTCGTCGGAAACGCGCGTAAGGGGTTCGAACGCGACGTAGCGGACGCTCGCCCTCTCGTTGCCGTCCTTGTAGGCGGCCCACAGCTCGGCGTCCGAGACGTAGATCCCCGATCCCACCTGCCGCAACAGCTTCCCGCGGGGGATCACGTCCCGATAGTAGGCTTCAAGTTGCAGGAGCACCACGGGCTCGGCCGTGGCGAGGTACTGCTGGTACTTGGTGATATCGAACTCGCCGTCCGTCATGAAGACCGGACTGCCAACCACGTCGGGCGGCGGACTGAAGCGCGCGGCGTTCATGACCTCCTCGTCCGATACGACGATTCCCCTCCGCTCCAGTTCCTGCTGGATCAGGATCATGTTGACGACTTCATCCCACGCCTGATCCTCGATGCGCGTGTTCTGGACGGTCGTGATCGGCTCTTCCTGCATCGCCTGGGCCTGGTCGTACAGGTTGCGATACGAAGCCATGTACTGCTCGTAGGCGACCGGTGTCCCGTTTACACGCCCGATCTCGCCGAACGATCCGGCGGTCTGTCCCGTGATGTCCATGCCCCACTCGAAGAACATGAGTCCCCCGAAGGCGAGCGCCACGAGGATCATGATCCACTTTGTACTCTTGCGCAGTTCCTGCATCATGGCGGAAGCCACCTCCTTGATCGGCCGAACGGGTCGAAACGCCCGGCCGCAATCGTGCAGCCGGGCGCTTCGTTTCCCACCGGGAAGCTAACGCAGTGCGCCCCGCGGCAGAAACCCCGTTGCCGGCGCGTTGACACTGTCGGCGCGGTAAACATATTTTTCGGCCCGGACTGCCGAACGCGAGGTCCGTGACCGAAACGCAGATGCCGCCGGAGAGGACCGACCGTGAGAATCGCCGTAGTCCACGGCCCCAATCTGAACCTGCTCGGGACCAGGGAACCCGAGGTCTACGGTACGGCCACCCTGGAGGACGTCGACCGGGAACTTGCCGCTCTGGCCGAAGCGCTGGGCGTCGAGATCGAGGCATTCCAGTCCAACAGCGAGGGCAGGATCCTCGACTTCCTCGCGGAGGTCCGCGAGCGCGCGGACGGCGTAGTCATCAATCCCGCGGGCCTCGGGCACACCTCGGTCGCGCTGCTTGACGGTCTGCTCGGCATCTCCAGGCCGTTCGTCGAGGTACACCTGAGCAATCCGGCGAGCCGGGAGCCCTTCCGGAGACATTCCATGATCACTCCGGCCGCGGTGGGGATAGTCGCCGGTTTCGGGGTTGACAGCTATCTTTCGGGGCTACGTTGCCTGCACAGCCACCTGGCACGGCAGCGACACGAGTGATTCCCGGCGGACGACGGCCGCAACGGCGGAATCGATCCCCTCGACGCAGGAGATTGCAAGGACGGCATGGCAAGCACCGCTGACTTCCGCAACGGCATGGTGCTGGATATCGACGGCGCGCTCTGGACGATCACGTACTTCCAGCATGTGAAGCCCGGGAAGGGCGGCGCCTTCGTGCGCACCAAGTTGAAGAACGTCCTGTCCGGCGCCGTGGTGGACAAGACCTATCGGGCAGGCGAGAGGGTGAACAGCGTCAGGCTGGAACGACGGCCGGTCAACTACTCGTATACGGACGGCGACCTGTACCACTTCATGGACCAGGAGACCTACGACCTGATCCCCATCGGCGGGGACATGCTCGGCGCAGACCAGTTGAAGTACCTCAAGGAGAACATGGAATGCGAGGGACTGGTCCACGACGGCAACGTCATTTCGGTCGAGTTGCCCGCGTTCGTCGAGCTGGCGGTGACGGATACCGATCCCGGGCACAAGGGCGATACCGCCCAGGGCGCGACCAAGCCCGCAACGCTCGAGACCGGTGCGGTCGTGCAAGTCCCGCTGTTCGTCGACGTGGGCGACGTGCTCAGGATTGACCGGCGCGAGGACAAGTATCTTACGCGGGTGAGCGGATGATAGATATCGAATTCGTGCAGGCCCTGATCCGGATGCTCGACGAATCGTCGCTGGACAACCTGGAACTCAGGCGGGGCGGCACACGGATCCGGCTGTCCAAGTCTCCGGGCGGCGCGGCCGTTGTCGCCGAGGCCGCTCCGGCCCGATCGTCGGCGGACAATTCCGCGCCTCCGGTTGCGCCGGCCTCGCCGTCGCCCTCGGACGGCTCGCCGCCCGCTCCGCCGCCGCCCGTGGCCGATGGACCGGCGGCCGGCCTCGCGGAAATCACATCGCCGATGGTGGGGACCTTCTACAGGGCGCCTTCACCCGAGGCCGATCCGTACGTCGAAGTTGGCGGCACGGTCGCCGCCGGCGACGTCCTATGCGTGATCGAGGCCATGAAGCTGATGAACGAACTCGAGTGCGAGGTCGCTGGCCGCATCGTGGAAATCTGCGTCGAGAACGCGGAGCCGGTCGACTTCGGGCAGGTTCTGTTCCGCGTGGACCCCGCCTGACCCGGCACACCGCGCGGGCATGTTTTCCAAGCTTCTCATCGCGAATCGGGGCGAGATCGCCCTGCGCATCGTCCGCGCGTGCCGCGAGCTGGATATCGCGACGGTTGCCGTGTACTCGGAGGCCGATCGCGAGTCCCTGCATGTGCGGTTCGCGGACGAGGCCGTGTGCATTGGTCCACCCCAGGCCGCCGAGTCGTACCTGAAGGTGTCGCGCATTGTCGCGGCGGCGGAGATCACCGGGGCGGAGGCCGTACACCCCGGGTACGGCTTTCTGGCGGAAAACGCCGAGTTCGCGGAGATCTGCGAGCGTTCGGATCTGGTGTTCGTGGGGCCGACGCCGGACCAGATCCGGTCGATGGGCGACAAGGCGGTCGCCCGCGAGACGATGCGCGCGGCGGGGGTGCCCGTCGTGCCGGGGTCGGACGGGATCGTACGCGACGAGGACGAGGCCGTGTCGCTCGCCCGCGACATCGGTTTTCCGGTGATGATCAAGGCGGCGGCGGGCGGCGGAGGGAAGGGAATGCGCGTCGCGACGGACGAGTCGGGTTTCCAGCGGCACTTCAAAGCGGCGCAGGCCGAGGCCGCGGCAGCCTTTGGCGAGGACGGCGTCTATCTCGAGCGTTGCATCGTGCGGCCGCGGCACATCGAGTTCCAGGTGTTCGGGGACCGGCACGGACGGGTGGTGCACGTCGGTGACCGTGACTGTTCGATCCAGCGCCGCCACCAGAAGCTGGTGGAGGAAGCGCCCTCGCCCGGGCTGACCCCCGAGCTTCGGCACCGCATGGGCGAGGCCGCGGTGGCGGCGGCGCGCGCCATCGACTACGTGGGTTCCGGAACCGTGGAG
The DNA here is from genome assembly GCA_964602175.1 of uncultured Gemmatimonadaceae bacterium. Classification (GTDB taxonomy): domain Bacteria; phylum Gemmatimonadota; class Gemmatimonadetes; order Longimicrobiales; family Gaopeijiaceae; genus Bin94. Next base: position 30,393 of record CAZRQE010000106.1, read on the forward strand.
TTCCTCCTGGACCCGTCCGGTGAGTTCTTCTTCATCGAGATGAATACACGCATCCAGGTAGAGCACACGGTTACCGAGGTCACCACCGGTCTGGATCTTGTGAAAGAGCAGATCAGGGTCGCAGCCGGGGAGCCCCTGTCCTTCCCCGAAGGGGAGATCCCGCAACGCTGCCACGCCATCGAGTTCCGGATCAACGCCGAAGATCCCGACCGCGGGTTCGCCCCCGCTCCCGGCACCATTACCACTTTCCATCAGCCGGGGGGACCTGGCGTGCGCATCGACACCCACGTCTACTCGGGTTACCGCGTGCCGCCGTTCTACGACTCCCTGATCGCAAAGCTGATCGTGTCGGGAAAGACGCGTGACGAGGCCGTTGTGCGGGGCCGGGAGGCGCTCGAATCCTTCATCATCGAGGGCATTCCAACGACGATCGGGTACCTCTCGCGGATCACCCGCGACGATTCGTTTCGGGCGGGCGCCGCCGACACGAGCTTCGTGGAGCGATTCATGGGCGGCAACACCGCGCCCTGAGCAGCCGCATGCGGATCAGCGTTTACTTCTCCCCCGAAGAGGTCGACCGGAGCCGACTCGCGGGAGCGGCGGCGGTCGTCATCGATGTCGTTCGCGCGACCTCGTGCATCGTCGAGGCGGTCGCGAACGGCGCCCGGGCCGTCCATCCCGTGGTGTCGGTCGAGGAGGCATTCGGACTGCGAGGCTCTTTGGGAGCGGACACGCTGCTGTGCGGTGAGCGCCGGGGACTCCGGATCGACGGCTTCGATCTGGGCAATTCGCCCGCCGAGTTCTCCCAGGCAGCCGTTGCCGGGAAGCGGCTGGTGATGACCACCACCAACGGTACGCGCGCGTTTGCCGCCGCGGCTGCCGCCGACCACGTCTTCACGGCATCGTTCCATAACCAGAGCGCGGTCGTGGCCGCACTGCCGGGCGACGGGTCGGTCGTGGTGGTTTGCGCGGGCAAGGAGGGGCGGTTTTCGCTGGACGACACCGTGTGCGCGGGGATCATCGTGCGCGGGTTGTGCGACCGGGTGCGCGGGCCGGTACGCCTGAACGACGGGGCGGTGGCGGCGGCCGATCTGGCCGGCACCCACCCGGTGACCGGAGACATGCTGGCGGCGACGGCAGCGGGGCAGGCGCTCGTGGACGTGGGTCTCGGCTCCGACCTGGCACTGTGCGCAAGGGCCGACAGGCATCAGATTGTACCCATGATGTACGATGGCGTGATTACGGCCCCGCACGGCTGAGCGGCGTGCCCAGATCCCGCGGGGCAGGGAGGACGGCGAAGCGCGCGGCCACGCGAAAGCGGTCCGCCGGGACGAAGCGGCCGGCACGGCGCAAGGGCACCGCGGGCGAACGAATGCGGCAGCGCCGTGCCGTGGCGGCGATCACGGCGGTCCTGGCTTTTCTGGTCGCCGCGGCGATCTTCCCGCTGAGGCTGCTGGGCGAGCGTGCCGCAGGGGTCTTTCGCTCGGGGAACCCGGTAGGCGAGGTCGGGAGCTTCATTGACCAGCAGCTCGTGGCTGCGCTGGGCCTGGGAGCCGGGGCAGTGCCGCTCGCCCTCCTGGCGGCGGCCGCTTCGACCGGCATCTGGTGGCCGGCGCCCCGGCGCAAGAGCCTGTGGATCGTCACCGCTTCGGTGCTGGTTCTGGTCCCCGTGTCGGCTTTCCTGGCCGGAGCGGACGGAGTGGCGACAGGAATCGTCGGGAATGCGATCGGGGGGGCGCTCTACGACGCGATCGGCCCGGTGGGTGCCTGGGTTCTGGTGGGTGCCATGGTCGTTGCGACGTCACTCGCCGCGTTCCGTTTCAATCCGTTGGCTCCGCCGGCAGCGGTCGTGGCCAGGACGTACCGCGGCACGAACCGCGGTGTTCGCGCGCTTGCGGCGGCCGGAGGCAGGTGGCGGAACCGCAACCGGGAACGGCGCCGGGCCAGGCGTGCGGAGATGGTCGAGCAGGAGGCCGGTGGAAAGGCCGGCGCGTCGGCCGATGAAGGGGCCGACCAAGTGGCGGGGACCGTGTCGGAGCAGGAGCCGGAGATTCCGGAGCCCGCAATCTCGATGGCGCAGCCCGCCGGACCCGATCTTCTCCGGGACGACGAGTTGCCGTCCGTGGATTACCCGCTGCCGGGCCTGGAGCTTCTCACCGCGCCGCGGTACGAGAGCCGTCTCGGCATGGAGCGCGAACTCGACGGTCTGGCCGAAGTGCTGACCCGGACCCTGGAGACCTTCAACATCAAGAGCAGGATCGCGGGGCGCACGACCGGCCCCGCGGTGACCCAGTACGAGGTCGTTCCGGCGCCGGGGATCAAGGTGAACAGGATCGCCAATCTGGACGCGGACCTGGCCCTGGCGATGAAGGCGAGGAGTGTGCGGATCGTTGCCCCCATACCAGGGAAAGGCGCGGTCGGCGTCGAGATACCGAACCCCCAGCCCGAGATGGTTCGTCTGCGCGAGATCCTGGACGCGCCGGTGTTCGCACGGTCGCGCGGCCTGCTGCCGCTCGCGCTCGGCAAGGACCTTGCGGGCAACGCGTTCGTCGCGGACCTGGCGGGCATGCCCCACGCGCTCATCGCCGGCGCCACGGGGTCGGGCAAGTCCGTCTGCCTCAACACGATCATCACCAGTCTCGTCTACCGTCACGGCCCAGACCGCCTGCGGTTCCTCCTCATCGATCCCAAGATGGTCGAGCTTTCGGCCTACGCCGATCTTCCCCACCTCCGCCACCCGGTCGTGACGGACCCGCGCGAGGCTGCGGGCGCGCTGAAGTGGGCGGTGCTCGAGATGGACCGCCGCTACGGCCTGCTCAGCGCCAACGGGGTGCGGTCGCTGCACGAGTTCAACGAGCGCCTGGAGGGAGGCGCGAAGATGAAACTGGCGGTGCCGGACGGCCCGGAAGAGGAAGAGGACAGCTGGACCTACGACGGCGGGGCGCTCCCCTGGATCGTCGTGGTCGTGGACGAGTTGGCTGACCTCATGATGACGGTCCAGGCCGAGGTCGAGAAACCCTTGACGCAGCTCGCGCAGAAGGCCCGGGCGATCGGCATCCATCTCCTCGTGGCCACCCAGCGCCCCAGCGTGAATGTGATTACCGGCCTGATCAAGGCCAACTTCCCGTGTCGGATCGCATTCCGGGTCGCCTCCAAGACGGATTCCAGAACGATCCTCGACCAGAATGGTGCGGACTCGCTCCTGGGGTCGGGCGACATGCTGTTCCTGCCGCCGGCCAAGAGCGAGCCTGTCCGGATGCAGGGAGCATTCATCTCCACCGGCGAGACCGAGGCCCTGATGGGGTGGTACCGCGAACAGGCCGACACCCTGGAGGCACTGAAGGCCCGCGTGAGGAGCGACGAGGCCGACATCCTGGATGCCGTCAAGGCCGCGGAGAGCGAGGATGACGCAGGTGGCGACGGCGCCATTCGCGGCGATTGGGACCCGCTCTTCCGGGAGGCGGCGGGTGCGTGCATCCAGCAGGGCGCCGGCTCGACCTCACTGTTGCAGCGGCGCCTGCGGATCGGGTACGGGAGGGCGGCCCGGATCGTCGACCAGCTCCACGACGCGGGTGTCCTGGGGCCCCCGGACGGCTCAAAGCCACGCGAGGTGCTGGTGGGCCAGGCCGGACTGGACGAGATATGTCCCAGCTGATGTTCCCCCGGACCTTTCGCGCCGCCGGCACGCCTGTCTTCCTGGCCGCTGCCGCGACGCTCCTCCTGCCGGCCACGGCGCGTCCTGCCGCCGCGCAGGAGGCCAGCACGCTCCGCACGATGGAGGACGCGGCACGGCACTACCGAGAGGTGCGCGCGATGTGCGCCGACTTCGAGCAGGTGATCGAGGTCCGGTTGCTGGGAAGGACCATCGAAAGCGCAGGCCGCATCTGTCAGCAGCGGCCCAACCTTTTCTCGATGCGTTTCACCGAACCGCAGGGCGATCTTGTCGTCTCCGACGGTGGGTTTTTCTGGGCGTACTACCCCAGCATGGACGATGAGCAGGTCATGCGCTATCCCGTGGCCGATTCTCCCGGCCGGCACGACTTTTTTCGCGAATTCCTGGAGGATCCGGCCGCCAAGTACGCGGCCAGCGACAGCGGCACGGAGTCCGTGGCCGGTCACGAATGTCGCGTGGTGAGCCTGACTCCCACGGCCGCGGCGTCCTACCGCCGGGCCCGGTTGTGGGTCGACGCGCGGTCGCACCTCGTCAGGCGGTTGGAGTTGCACGAGGAAAGCGGGAACATCCGCACCGTGACGCTGCACAACGAAGACCTCGCACCCGTGATCGATCCGGCGCTCTTCACCTTTCAGCCGCCGGCCGGCGCGCGCGTCCTGGGGCCTCCCGGTTCGCCGGGGACTCGTAGGGACCCATGAGGTTGCGCACACGGGAACTGCCCGTGTTCCCCGTCGCCTCGGCACCGGTCAGACCGGATGTGGACCCGGGCGTGCGAGCGGTCGACCCACGCTCCTTCGAACTCGGTCCCGAGGGCGGGCCGCGTCTGGGCGTGGTCACCCTCGGCTGCGACAAGAACACGGTCGACTCCGAACACATGATGGCCGCGCTGGTGTCCGCCGGCGCCAGGGTCACCAGCGATGTCGAGAGCGCTGAAGTGGTGGTCGTCAATACCTGCGGATTCATCGATGCCGCCAAGGAGCAGTCCATCGACACCATCCTCAACGCCTGTGCGCTGAAGGAGCGGGGACAGGTCAAGGCGGTGGCCGCGGTGGGATGCATGGTGCAACGCTATCGTGAGGAGTTGGAGCGCGAAATCCCGGAGGTCGATCTCTTTCTGGGGATCGCGGAGATGTCGCGGCTGGTCCCGGAGCTGCGCACACGTGGCTACATCCGTGACGACTTCGTCCCGACGATGGAGCGCCCGCTGCGCATCCTGGCTACCGAAACGCGTCACGTCTCGTTCCTCAAGGTGAGCGAGGGCTGCGACCACCGCTGCGCGTTCTGTGCGATTCCCCACATGCGGGGCCTGCACCGCTCGGCGGATCTCGAGAGTCTGGTCGCGGAGGCGCGGGCGCTCGGCGAGCAGGGTGTCCGCGAACTGAACCTGGTCTCGCAGGACACGACATGGTACGGGCGGGATCTATGGCGCCACGACCGCACGGCGCCGCTGCTTCAGGACCTGCTGGAGGCGCTGCTGGAGCGCACGGGGGTGGATTGGTACCGGCTTCTGTACATGTATCCGTCCGGGATCACGCCCGATCTCGTGTCGCTGCTCGCGCGCGAACCCCGCCTGCTGCCGTATCTGGACATGCCTCTGCAGCACGGGAGCGACCGGATCCTGACCAGCATGCGGCGCCCGGAGCGGCAGGACACGATCCGTGAACGGGTCCGCTGGCTCAGGGACAGTATCGACGACCTCACGCTCCGCACGACCGTGATCGTCGGCTTTCCCGGCGAGACCGACGACGACGTGCGCGAGATGATCGACTTCCTCGAGGAGATCCGGTTCGACCGGGTCGGCGCCTTCGCGTACTCGATCGAGGAGGGAACCGCGGCCGCCGCGATGCCCGGCCAGGTGCCGGACGAAGTCAAGGCGGAGCGGCTGGAACTCGTCATGGAGAGACAGAGGGAGATTTCGTACGAGTCCAACCGTGCGAGGATCGGGCGCCGCGAGCGCGTACTCGTGGACTCGCTCACGACGGAGGAAGAGGGGTGCGAGGCCGTGGGGCGGAGCCGGGGCCAGGCCCCCGAGGTCGATGGCAGGACCTGGTTGAAGGAGTTGGGGCGGGCGCGCCCCGGTGACATCGTGGAGGTGGAGATCGTGGACGCCGACGACTACGACCTTACCGGAAGGGTGCTGCTCAATGCCTAGCGCAAAGCGCCGTGTGCAAGTGGGTGTCATAGGAACGGGTGCCGTCAGCCAGCTCATGCACCTGCCGATTCTGTCCGAGCGCGCCGATGTCGAGGTCGCCGCCATATCGGATCTGGACGATCTGAAGGCGCGCGCCGTCGCCGGGCGCTTCGGCGTGCCGCGAATCCTGGACGACGACGCCCTGGTCGCGGACGACGGGATCGACGGGGTCGTGATCAGCGCACCGAACTTTCTTCACGAGGGCCTCGTGGCGAACTGTCTCAAGGCGGGGAAGCACGTGCTGGTCGAGCGGCCCCTGGCGTTGTCGTCGGGCGGCGTGCGCTGGGTGCTCGAACAGGCGGAGGGCACGGGGTGCGGGGTCGTGCTGGGGATGTCGCACCGGTACCAGCCGGACGTAAGCGCGCTCCGCGCAGTGATCGCCGACGGCGGGCTCGGAGAGGTGAGCACCGTCCGTGTCGACTGGCTCAATCAGGCCGTCCGGCGGCCCCGCACGGGATGGCGGCGGCGCGCGCTCGAGTCCGGCGGGGGAGCGTTGATGGATCTGGGTGTGCCGGCGCTGGACCTTGCGCTGTGGGTCCTCGGCTACCCCAGGGTGGTCCGCGTCTCCGCGCTGACGCCGGGGGACGGATTCGATGTGGAGGAGGAGGCCCACCTCCATGCTGTGACCGAGGACGGAGTCGGCATTGTGCTCGCGGCAAGCTGGCGCTTCCACGGCACGGAGGACCGCCACTCGCTGCAGGTCCTCGGCGCGGAGGGCTCGGCCCGGCTCTCTCCGCTGTCGATCTTCACGGAGAAGGACGGGCGGGCCGCAAACGTGACTCCGCGGCTGCCCATTCCGCGCGGCGGCGAAGATGTCTACACGAGCGGGTATCGCCGTCTGCTCGATCACTTCGTACGTGTGACGGCCGGGGAGGCCGCCCCCGAACCGCCTGCCGAGCAAGCCGTCCTGATGGGTCTCATCGAGGGGGCGTACGAGTCGGCGCGGGAGGGCCGGGAAGTCTCCTTGCCCTGATGCGGGCCGCGGGTAACGTGACGCTGCGCCCAATCCTGCTGGCGGCGGCGTCCGGTGTCCTCGTGGGCGCGACCTTCTCGCCGCATGGAGGTCCGGTCCTGCCTTTTCTTGCCTTCGCTCCGCTGGCCTTGGCCCTCCGCTCCAACTCGCAGCCCTTCGCTCCGGGTTTCGTGACCGCGGCGCTCGCCCACGGGATCGGCCTGTACTGGATGATTCCCGCGCTGTCCTGGAGAACGGCGCTTGCCGTTCCCGTGTACCTCCTCGTGCTCGTGATGATCGGCATTGTCGCCGGGGCCGCCACCACCGGCGCGGTCAACCTCCACCGAGGGAGGCGCTGGCCGCTCCCGCTTTCGCTGGCGATGTGCTGGACAGGCCTTGAATGGACCGCGGCCCACGTGCCCGGGGTCTCCTACGCCTGGCTGAACGCCGGTGGGTCCCTTGCGTGGTATCCTCCGGCCGCCGCCGGGGCCGAGTTCCTGGGCGCGCGGGTGCTCACGGTCTGGACGGTCGCCTGTGGGGCGGTGGTTGCGGGGGCGATGAATGGTGGCCGAGCCGTCAAGGGTGGCCGCGCCGCGAAAGGTGGTGGGGAGGAATGGTTGCGGGGGGCACCGCGGCGGGCGCTTCTGTTGGCTGGGCTCGTGGGCATTCCACTGGCGCTCGGCAGTGTCCGCCAGCGCGGCTTCACGGGCTCGGCCGTGGAAGACCCGTTGTTGCGGGTGGCCATGGTGCAGGCCGGCCATGGCCGCGTGGTCGCGGGTGATGAGGGCGGAAACCGGCCGGCGGCGGCGGAAGGCGTGGCGCGGTGGATCGAGCCGCTGCGCGCTCTGCGCGAGAACGGGCACTTCGACATCGCGGTGTTTCCCGAGCGGCATGTGGCGGCGACGCTCCGGGACGCAGCCAGCGGCGCTGTGTCGGCAACGGGCCGGGAAGCGGCGGGACTCGCCACCGCACTGGGCGCCCCGCTGCTTGTGGGCGCGCTCGACGGCCAGGTCACGGATGCGGGTACGGACACGCTCTGGTACAACGCCGCCTTCGCGTTGAGCCCGGACGGGACGGTTTCCCGTGGATACCGCAAGCGCCGCCTGGTGCCGGGGCTGGAGGCGGCGGGAATGGTCGGCGGGGCGTTCGGGGCCCGAAACCGGGGCTACTCCGCGAGTCGCGAAACGCTGCCGCTGGTTGTCGCGGGCAGCACAGTCGGCGCCATGGTCTGCTATGACTCGGCGTACGCGGAGACTGCCCGGGCCCTGGTCCGTGCCGGTGCGGAGTGGCTTGCCGTCCTGTCGAACGACGACTGGCTGGACCCCGATCTGCCCTTGCGCGTGACGTGGGCCTACTGGCAGCACGCCACCCACGGTCGCCTGCGGGCCATCGAGAACAGGATCGGTCTGGTCCAGGTCGCGGCCACTGGGTACACATTCGCGGTCACGCCCGCCGGTACCGGCCCCGAGTCCCTTCTGGAACCGGGCGCGGAGGGCATCGCGGTCGCGGGCGTCGGCCACAGGGCCGCCACGACCCTGTTCACGAGGGTGGGGGATGTCCTCGGGCTGGCCTGCTTCGTCGTCTTCGTCGCGGGACTTTTCACGCGCAGTCCCCGCAGCGGGAATCTCCCGGCGCCGCCGACCCGTCATTAGTTTACCTCTTCCCCTTTCACGAAGAGCCGGTTGATGCTGGACGAAATCAAGGCAAGGATCTCCGAGGAGGTCGAGGCGCTCACACGCGAGCTCAACATCGAGCTGCCGGACCGGATCCAGAAGGCGGTCGAGCTGGGTGACCTGCGCGAGAATGCGGAGTACAAGTCCGCGCTGGAGCGCCAGCAGTTCGTTCAGGCGAGGATCGGGCACTTGGCCGGCCGCATGGCGGAAATCTCCAAGATCAACGTTGCGGACATGCCCGTGGACCGGGCGGGCTTCGGGTCCAGGCTCAGGGTGCGGGACCTCGCGCTCGATCGCGAAGTCACGTTCACGATCGTGGCGGGCGACTACATCGACCTGGAGGCGGGGCACGTCTCCCTGGACTCGCCGATCGGAAGGGGACTGATTGGCTCCCGCGAGGGCGACGAGGTCACGATCGAACTGCCGGCGGGCCAGCGGCGGTTCCGCGTCGTTGAACTGGCCACCTTGCCCCGGCAGCTGGCTGACGGGGAGACATAGCCCGGTCCTTCGGCCCGCCCGGCGGCTGACCGGCTCGGCGAACCGGCGCCAGCGTCAATTCCGGCTCAGGATCGATTCCTGGACGATCGGTCGCAACAAGCGGTCCACGGGTGCCCCGCCGAACGGCTGGAGCTGGGTCCAGGCGAAGGCGATGAGCTCCTCCGCCGGATCGATCCAGAAATACGTGTTGGCCACGCCGGACCACCAGTAGGCGCCGTCTTTCTCTTCGGCGGGCACCGCGAATCCAAGTCCGAATCCCGTATCGGCGAGCCCGGGCAGAATCGGGATCAGGTCGCTCGACAGGTGGTTGCGCGTCATTTCCCGGACGGTTTCCGGCTGCAGCAGCCGCACCCCGTCCAATTCTCCCTCGCCGAGCAGCATCCGGGCGAAGCGCAGGTAGTCGGTCGCGGTCGACGTGAGGCCTCCTCCGCCCGAGAACCAGGTGGCGGGCCGCGTGAACGCGTCGTCGCCCGCCCGCGCGGCGGGTTGCAACCCTCGCCTCGACATCCGGTACATGCGCGTGAACCGGTCGTGCTTCCCGGCGGGCACATGGAACCCGGTATCGTCCATGCCCAGGGGCTCGAAGATGCGCTCGCGGAAGAAGTCGTCCAGCGATTGGCCCGACACGACCTCCACCACGCGCCCCAGCACGTCGGTGGACATGCTGTACACCCAGCGGTCACCGGGGTCGTCGACGAGCGGGAGCGAGGCGATGACGTCGACGCGTTCTTCGAGATCCCGCCGCGCATCGGTGGAGGCACCGTACAGCGCCCGATTGTACATCGAGTCGACGGGACTGTCGCCGAAGATCCCGTAGGTGAGTCCCGACGTGTGCGTCAGGAGGTCGCGGATCAGGATGGGACGGTCGGGGGGACGGGTGGCGCCGCTCTCGTAGACCTCGGCGTCGGCAAACCCCGGGATGACGCTTGCCAGTTCGGTGTCCAGGGAGAGAAGCCCGTCCTCGACGAGCATCATCGCGGCCACGCTGGTGACGGGCTTGGTCATCGAGTAGATGCGGAAGATGTCGTCGCGTTCGAGCGGGTCCTCGCCCAGCGCGCGCCATCCGTGCGCCTCCCAGTGCACGACCTCGCCGCGCCGCGCCACCATGGTCATGATCCCGGCGGTGCGGCCGGCGTCGATGAACTGCTGCATCGTCGGGCCGATCCGGGCCAGGACTTCGCTGGAGAGGCCCACGTCCTCCGGGGCGGCAGTCGTCCACCCGGTCGGACCGGCTCCGGATGGCCCCGCTCCGGCGTCGAGCGCGAAGGTCCAGATGTAGGGCGCCCCCACCGTGGACACGCGCCCGGCCGCGATCGATACGTACTGACGGCCGTCGATCGAATAGGTGACCGGAGACCCCGCGCCGCCACCGACGTCGGCGGACCAGAGCTCCTGTCCCGTACGGGCATCGAGCGCCGCCAGGTTGGAGCCCGTGGCCCAGAAGACCAGGTTGCCGGCGGTGGTCATCGTGCCGCCGTGACCTCCCTGGGCCGGGACGCGCCACACCTCGCGGTTTTCCGCCGGATCCCAGCCCAGCAGAAGATTGGCTGGTCCCTGCAGAGCCGGCCGCTCCGGGCGGCGGCCCGAGTCGCCACGCGCCGTCCCGGTGTTCCACCTGCCCTGCTGGTACTCGTACGTGCCGGTCATCTCGTAGTAGTAGTTGTTGTTCGTTGCGGGCAGGTAGACGAGGCCGGCTTCCGGGTTGAAGGACATGGTGTGCCAGTTGTGGGCGCCGCGCGGGCCCGGAGCCAGATACACGCCCCGGCCGTTCATGCCGTACCGGGCTTCCGGCGTCTCGATCGGGCGGCCGGTCTCCAGGTCGACACCGGACGCCCAGGTCAGGTCGTCCGCGAAAGCCTCCGCCGATATGAGCTCTCCCGTAATCCGGTCGACGACGTAGAAGAAGCCGTTTTTCGGCGCCTGCACGATGACCTGCCGCTCGCGGCCGCCTATCTCGAGGTCCAGCAGCATGAGCGGCTGCGTGGCCGTGTAGTCCCAGTCGTCGCCCGGCGTCGTCTGGTAGTGCCACGCCACCGACCCGTCATCGGCGTCCAGCGCCACGATGGCCGACAGGTACAGGTTGTCCCCGCCACCGGGACTGCGGTGGTCCCGGTTCCAGGGCGATCCGTTCCCGGTGCCGATGTAGAAGAGCCCCGCGGACTCGTCATGGACCATGGCGTCCCAGACCGTACCGCCGCCGCCCGCGACCCACCACTCGCCGGTCCAGGTCTCGGCCGCCGCGCGCATCGCCTCGCTCTCGAATCCGAGCGCGGGATTCCCCGGCACGGTGTAGGTCCGCCACAACTGCTCCCCCGTTTCGGCACCGTAGGCGGTGACATAGCCGCGCACCCCGTATTCGGCGCCGCCGTTGCCGATGATTACCGCGTCGCCCGCCACCCGGGGCGCTCCCGTAATCGTGTAGTCCGAGCCCGGCGGGGTCGTCTGCGTGGTCCACTTGACCGACCCGTCGTGGCGGTCGAGCGCCACCAGGCGGCCGTCGAGCAGCGCCGCGTACACGTAGTCGCCGTCCACCGCCACGCCGCGGTTGACGTCGCCGCAGCATGCGCGGGGCCCGCCGTTCTCGGCATCGGGAATCCCCGGGTCCCAGCGCCAGATCTCCTCGCCAGTGGACGCGTCCAGCGCGAAAACGAAGCTCAGGGCACCGGTGGCGTACATGACACCGTCCACGACCAGCGGCGTCGTCTCGAGGCGGGCGCCGGTCTTCGGGATTTCCCAGCGCCACGCGAGCCCGAGCCCGCCGACGTTCTCGGTGTCGATCTGGTCGAGCGGGCTGTACCGGGTTTCGGCCGCGTCGCGCCCGTGCATGGGCCACTCGGAGACGGCCCGGTCGGCGCCGGACTGGCCGGCCGCGGATGAGCCAACGGTGCGCGCGAACGGCAGGAGGAGCATGCCCGCAACGGCAATCAGGGTGGGCATCGTGCGGGCTGTACGGGCGAAGAGGGTGTGTAGGACGAAGGACATCGGCTTCATGCGGATACCGGTCGTTTGAATGGTTTGTACTTCGGGTCCGAGCCCGGCGCGAAACAAGATGCGCCGGGTGGCTGGATTCCGCGAATCTCCGGTATCTTAGACCCTCATGAGACCGAACGATGTGCAATCCCGCGCGGTGCCGGCATCCCGCTTCTCGCCCCTGCTTGCCTGCCTGCTCCCACCGCTGGCCGCCTGCGCGGACAACCCTGAACCGCCCGCCTTCGTCGCGGCTGCCGATTCGCGCCAGCTGATGGTCTCCGTCATCGAGCCCGCCGCCGAAGCCTACTGGGACGCCGTCGGGGTGATCATGGACGAAGAGGGCACGCACGAGATCGAACCTCGTACCCCGGAGGAGTGGGCGGCCGTCGAAAACGCGGCCTGGGTCCTGGCCGAGTCGGGCAACTTGCTGTTGCTGGAGGACCGCGCGCAGGGCAGGGGACACTGGATCGCCATGTCCCGCTCGATGATCGAGGTCGGCATGCGCGCGGTGGACGCGGCAGCCACCAGGGACCCGCAGGCCGTGTTCGACGTGGGCGCCGAAGTCTACTTCGTATGCACGGGGTGCCACGCGGTCTACGCCACCGAAACGCTGCGTCCGAACGCG
>CAZRQE010000107.1:0-9445 GCA_964602175.1 uncultured Gemmatimonadaceae bacterium
CCCCCTCGCCGCGCAGATTCCCACCCCCGAGTCCGTGCTCGGCCACCGCGTCGGCGCGGACTTCCACCTCGCCACCTTCGAGGAGTCGATCGGGTATTTCGAGCAGCTCGACGCGGCCACCGACCGCCTCGAATTGCGCGAGGTCGGGCGCAGCTCGTTCGGACGGCCCGTATACATCGCGCTCATCTCCAGTGCCGCGAACCTCGCCAATCTCGAGCGGCACCGGGAGATCGCGCTGCGGCTCGCCCACCCCCGCGGCCTCACCGACGACCAGGCCCGCGCGCTCGCCGACGAGGGACGCGCGCTCGTCCACATCGACGGCGGCCTCCACGCCAGCGAGGTCGCGCACGCACAGCACACGATCCAGCTCGCGTACGACCTGGTCACCGGCGACGACGACCCCGAGATCGCCGCCATTCTCGACAACGTGATCCTCATGCTGTGGCCGTCGATCAACCCCGACGGGCAGACGATGATCGCGGAGTGGTACCGCTCCAACCTGGGCACGCCCTACGAGGTTGCGCCCTCGCCCTTCCTGTACCAGAAGTACATCGGGCACGACAACAACCGCGACGGCTACATGATCAACCAGATCGAGTCGCGGATGGCCACGCGGGTGGCGCGCGAGTGGGAGCCGCAGATCCTGTACAACCACCACCAGAGCTCGCCCTTCCCGACGCGCATCTGGATCCCGCCGTTCGCGGAGCCGATCTCGCCGCACGTCCACCCGCTCATGTGGCGCACGGTCAATTTGATCGGGATGGCGATGTCGCAGGCGCTGGAGGAGCGCGGCCAGAGGGGCGCCACGCACATGGGGACCGGCTTCGACAACTGGTATCCCGGCTTCATGGACCACGCCAACAACTTCCACAATGTGGCGTCGTTCCTGACCGAGACGGGGCTCTACCGCTACGCGACGCCGGGCTTCTACACGCTGCAGGACTTCCCGCCGCGCACCCGCGAACTGCGTCCGGAGTCGCTCTACAGCAGCCCCTGGGAGGGCGGGTGGTGGCGGCTTCGCGACGCGGTGGACTACATGCTGACCGCGTCGATCTCGGTGCTGGACTTCGCGGCCAAATACCGGCGCGACCTCCTCTACAACCGCTACCAGGCGGGGCGCGACGTGATTGCGCAGTACACGAGCGGGCCGCCGTACGGGTACTTCATACCGCAGGAGCAGGACGACCCGGTGGCGGCGGTCGAGATGCTCAGGCGCCTCGCGTACAACGGGATCGAGGTGCATCAGCTGGGCGAGGCGGTTACCCAGGACGGGCTCGCGCACCCGGCCGGAACGTGGGTGATCGCGATGGACCAGCCCTTTGCCAACTTCGTGCGGCAGCTTTTTGCCGTGCAGGACTACCCGGACCTCCGCCAGTACCCGGAGGGGCCGCCCGACCAGCCGTACGACGTGGCGGGCTGGACGCTGCCGTACCTGATGGGCGTGCGGGTGGTTGAGGCTGCGTCGCCGCTGGGTGCGGACGTGCGGGGCGCCATGACTGGGTTGGGGACGGGCGGGGCAATGTTTGCCTGGGACGCTGATGTAGACGATGCGGCCGCGTTCGACTCCCCCACGGGCGTGGGCTTCGACAGTCACCCCGTCGCCGCGGCGATCCTGCCGCCTGCGGGCACCGACGGCGGCGGCAGCGGCCTGGCCGTGGATCCTGGGCAGAACAACACGTTCAAGGCGCTGAACCGGGCCTGGAATGCGGGGGCTCAGGTCAGCTTCGTGCCGGGGTCCGCGGGAGGGGATGGCGCTGCGGGCTCCTCCGGCCACTACCTGATCACCGGCCTTTCGGGGTCGGCGAGGAGCACATTGGTCTCGGACCTGGGACTGCGTACCGACCGGGCGGGCTCCGCCGGCACGCGGTTTTCGCGGCCTCGCGTCGGCCTCTACCGCCCCTGGAATCCGTCGATGGATGAGGGTTGGACCCGCTGGCTCCTGGAACGCTACGGCTTCGAGTTCACCAGTCTGCGCAACGCCGACGTGCTGGCGGGCGGACTGCGCGGCCGCTACGACGTGATCATCATCGCCGACATGGGCGCGGGCCAGATCCTGAACGGCTTCGCCAGGGGCACGGTTCCGCCTCGCTACGAGGGCGGGATCGGAGCGGTGGGCGTACGTGCCCTGGACGAATTCGTGCGTGGCGGCGGCACGCTGGTGACGTTCAACAACGCCAGCATGTTCGCGATCGCACAACTTCACCTGCCGGTGCGGAACGTGATCGCGGACCTCGAGCCGGCCGACTACTTCATGAGCGGCTCGATCGTGGAGATGGAGGTCGACCCGTCGCACCCCGTCATGTCCGGCATGCCCGCGCGCGCGAAAGTGGTGGTGGAGCGCAGCCCGGTCTTCACCACCGAGGACGGCTTCGAGGGCGCGGTCCTGGCGAAGTACCCGTCGGAAGGCTCGCCGCTGCTTTCCGGCTACCTGCTGGGCGAAGAGCACCTCCAGGGGTATGCCGCGGCCCTCGACGTGAAGCACGGCGACGGCCATGTGATCCTCCTGGGGATGAGGCCGCAGTGGCGCGGTCAGCCGTTCGGCAACTTCCGGATCGCTTTCAACGCCGCGCTGTACGGGGCGGCGGTCGCGGCCGCGGGCCCGGCGAATCCGGACTTCTGGGAAGCGCCCGAAGGGGAGAAGCAGGAGGAGGGGAACTAGCGTCGCGCCGCGCACGCCAGGTGCGCGCTTGCATCCGCGGACCAGACCCGGGCATCCGCGGACCCCCACCCGGCAGCAACGTTTGGCACGGGTCCCCTGTCCTAACGGTATGACCATGAGCATTGCCGCAACCGCGGGCCTCGCGCTCGCGCTGCTAGTCCCGGCCGCGCTCTCCGCGCAGCAGGGGACCATCGCCTACACCTTTTCGCACCAGTACGACTTCGAGGTGCCCGAAGGGTGGGAAGAGTTGATGCCGGACTCCGAAACCGGCACCATGCTCCTTCACTTCGGCCCGTCGGCCTCGCTCATGACCCCGGCACCCGAGAAGGCGGACGATTCGGTCGGTAGCGGTGGCCGGATGCTCTCGGACCGGTGGCTCCGCCGGATGATGTCGATGAAGAGACAGTCCGCCTCGCGGCGCGATCAGGAGATCGTGCGCGACACCTGGGTCAGCCACGAGCAGGGGGCGTGGGTCGAGACCCGCGAATTCATGGGGCGGACGTTCCGCATCGCGGGCTCACCGCCACAGTACGCGTGGCGTCTCACGACCGAGCAGGCGGAGCACCTGGGGCGCATGGTCATCAAGGCGACGGCCGAGCATGACGGGACCTCGATCGAGGCGTGGTTCACCCCCGAGATCCCCATTTCGGGGGGTCCCGCCTCGTACGCAGGTCTTCCCGGGATGATCCTGGTCCTGTCGCTGGATGGCGGGCGCACGCAGTACTTCGCGACGGAGATCACGCTCGGCGAGGTGGACGCGGAGCTGATTCGCGCGCCGGAAGACGGCGACGAGGTGACGCGGGATGAGTATGAAGGAATCGTCGAGGAGAAGCTCGACGAAATCGAGAGACTGAATCGGCGGCGTGGGGACGGCCGGGGATAGGAGGTGGCCCTTGGGCCGAGCAATGACATTTTTGACCGTGGCGGTGGCCTGCCACGCTTTGGCCGCTCCCTTGAACGCGCAGGAGGAAACGGCGGAATACCGGGTCCAGGGCGTCGTTTCCGACTCGCTGGGTACGGGTCTCCAGAACGCAATGGTGGTCGCGCTGACGCGGTCGGATTCGGTGCTGACAAGATACACGCTCAGTGCGCGCGACGGCGGCTTCACGATCCCGGGCCTGTCCCCCGGCGCGTACATCCTGCAGGTCACCCTGATCGGGTACCAGACGCTCCGCCGCGACTTCGACATTGCGGACGCCGACGTGGACGCCGGAGAGGTCGTCCTGTCGATCACGGCGCTGGAGATGGACTCTCTGGTTGTCAGTGTGGAGCACGTCCCGTTCGTGAACCGGCGCGACACGCTCAGCTACAACGCGCTGGCCTTTCCGACGCCGCCCAACGCGTCCGTCGAGGACCTCCTGCGCAGGCTCCCCGGGATCCAGGTCGAGTCGGACGGCACGATCACGGCGCAAGGCGAGGAGGTCCAGAACGTGCTCGTGGACGGCAAGGAGTTCTTCGGCGGCGACGCGACGGTTGCGACGCAGAACCTGCCCGCCGACGCGGTCGCCCAGGTCGATGTCTACGACAAGCAGTCCGACATGGCCGAGTTCACCGGCATCCCCGACGGCGAGGATGAGCGCACGATCGACCTCAAGCTCAGGGAGGAGGCGCGCCGCGGGTACTTCGGCCGGGCCAGAGGCGGCTTTGGCGGCGACGTCAACGCGCAGGGCCGCCTCGCGGGACCGGTGGGCAACGATGCGCGCTACGATGGCTCCCTGACGCTGAACCGCTTTTCGCCGAACACGCAGCTTGCGCTGACCGCAAACGCGAACAACGTCAACCAGGCCGGGTTCAACTGGCGCGATTTCGCGGACTTCGCGGGTGGCGGCGGACGCGGTGGCGGGGGCAACGACGGCTTTACCGAGACGATGAGCCTGGGGCTTAACGCGAGCCGGGACTTCGGCGGTGGCGACGACACGTGGATAAGGGGGAGCTATTTCGTCAGCCAGCTCGACAATCTCCAGGACCGGACGCTGCAGCAGCAGGCGCTCTTCGGATCGAATGTCGCGTCGTTCGTGGACCAGACCAGCAACCAGGAGACCGGCAATCGGAACCAGCGGGTGAACCTCAACGCCCAGGTCACCTTCTCGGAAGGCCACGACATGCGGTTGCGCATGGACGGCAATACGCGTGCGTCGTCGCTCACCTCCTTCGCCAACCGGCAGACGCACACGCTGAGCGGCAGCATGCTCAATTCGGCCACCACCGACTATCTCGTGGATGGGGACGATCTGGGCGGAAACGCGCGGCTGACGTGGCGCAAGCGGCTGGACGAGGACGGCCGCAGCCTGGTCGCCGAGCTGCGAAGCGGCCTGCAGGACTCGGATCTGTCTTCGGACCTGTCGTCGGTGGTGACGGGCGAGGTGCGCGGCCAGCGGGGCGGCACCGACGGGTTCGAGGAAATCCTGCAGGAGCAGACGCGGGTCGGGCGGACCTGGAACAACTCCGCGCGCCTCTCGCTGACGCAGCCTCTCGCCGAGGGCCACACCATGGAGCTCTTCGGCCAGCGCAACTCGACGCGCGAGGACCGCAACAACTCGGTCTACGATCTGGTCGACGGCGCGCCCCTGTTCAACGACCGGCTGAGTTCCGGGTTCGAGCGGGCCTACACGTACCTGCTGGGCGGAGCGCGCTACAGCCGCAACAACGATCGCTCCTGGTTCACGGTCGGGCTCCGGCTGCAGAGGTCGCAGCTCGACGGCGTCATCCTCGACCGCGACCAGACGATCGAGAACGGCTACACGCACCTGCTGGCAAACGCCCAGTTCAAGAACGAGATCAGGGAAGGACAGAACCTGGAGTTCCGCTACAGCGGCTCCAGCCGCGAGCCGTCGCTGACGCAGCTCCAGCCCTACTCGGACAACCGCGATCCGCTCAACATCTACTCGGGCAACCCGGATCTGCGCCCCGAGTACAGGCACCGGCTCAACGCCGACTACCGTTTCTTCGATCAATTCAGCTTCATCAACCTCTTCACCTTCGCCGGCTTCACCTACACCGACAACAGCATTTCGACGTCGCGCTTCTTCGACGAGCGGGGATTTCAGACCCGGATGCCGGTGAACACCGACGGCGAATGGTCCGGCAACCTGGGAGCCAACTTCGGCACCCCCGTCCGGAGGCTCGGGATCGATCTCGACCTGGAGTACCGGGTCACGTATTCCGAGGGAACCGAGTTGGTCAACCTCGCCGCCAACGAGAGCCGGATCGTGCGCAATACCTTCGAGATCGGCGTGGACAACCGGGTGAAGGACCGCTTCGATGTGGAAGTGTCGGCGGATTTCAGCTTCAACGATGTCCGGTACTCTCTGAACCAGGAGCTGAACCGGAGCTACGTGAACAGCGAGTACCAGGCGGAGGGCACCTGGTATCTCGGCGCCTGGGAGCTGGAGACGGATTTCCGCTACCGCACCTACGACCAGGGACTGTTCGCGGAATCACGGAACATCGCGCGCTGGGACGCCGCCATCACCCGGCGCGTAATCGACGGCCGGGCCGAGATCGAGCTGCAGGCCTACGATCTGCTGAATCAGAATCAGGGCGTCGCCGTTACCAACTCCGCGAACTACATCGAGGAGTCGCGTACGGAGTCGCTCGGTCAGTATTTCATGCTCAGGGTCATGTACCGGCTGGGGAACCGGATGAGCGGCCGCGGTGGCGGGCCCGGGCGTGGTGGACGCGGCGGCAGGCGGTAGGACAAGGGCCGTCAGCGAGGCCCCGCCAGCCTGACGATCGTCCCCTGGGCTGCGGCGCATGGGGTCTCGTTTCCATCCTCCGACGCGAAGACGTCGCTCGGCGCCCAGGAACGCGCTGAAGGGCTGCGAGGCGAGTATCTTCCGTCCGAGCTCGAGCATGGGGGCGTCTGCCATATCGCTATGCGCCTTGAAGGAGGTGAAGGGTGAGAATCCGGACTGAGTATGAGGTCGGTGGGTCCTGGTGCAAGACAATCGTGAGTGCGGAACAGGCGCGGGCCGGGGCGACGCTTTGGTTCCTGCTGCTTGCCACTGCCTTCCTGACGGCGTGTGACGAACCCGATGGCGGCGCGGCCGCGCTTCCCGCCTTCGAGCGTGTGCAGCCCGACCTCTTCGCCACGCCCGGCGCACAGCCGAACGCGTGGGCCGACTTCGACCGCGACGGCGATCTCGACCTCTTCGTAGGCATGCGATACTCCGAAAACCGGCTGTACCGGAACGACGCCGGCACGTTTGTCGACGTGGCGCCGGAGTTGGGCCTGGCCGATCTCGAGGATACGCGCGCCGCTGCGTGGGGGGACTACGACGGCGACGGCGACCTGGACCTCTACGTCGGGTATTCCGCCACGGCCGAGACCCCGAACCGCCTCTACCGCAACGACGATCAGATCTTCGTGGACGTGACGGCCGGGCTCGGCATGGATCTGCTCGGCAATACGCGCCAGCCGTCCTGGGTCGACTACGACGGCGACGGCGACCTGGACCTGTTCGTGGCCATGCGCGACCAGCCCAACCGGCTCTTCCGGAACGGCGGGACGGCGGACGACTCGACTGCCGGGGACCCCGCCTGGACCTTCACCGACGTGACATCGGAGTCGGGCCTCGGCGATCCTCGCCGCACCGTCGGAGTCGTCTGGTTCGACTACGACCGCGACGGCGACCTGGATGTCCACGTCTCCAACCAGAACGGTGACGAGGACGCCTTCTACCGCAACGAGGGCGACGGGACGTTCGTCGACGTGGCGCCCGCGCTCGGGATGAACCACGCGAACCGCGGCGAGGAGTACGGCAGCGTCGCGCCGGCGGTGACCGACTACGACCGCGACGGCGACCTGGATCTGTTCATCGCCACCTACGGCCCGGACATCCTCTGGAGCAACAACGGCGACGGCACGTTCACGGACGTCACCGATCCGGCTACCCTGGGCGTCGACTACCACTCGACGACGGCGGCCTGGGCGGATGTCGACCACAATGGCCTGGCCGACCTGGTCGTGACTTCGTACCTGTCGGGCGTTGCCGCCGTCGAGGACCACCTCTTCATGAACGAGGGCGACGGGCGGTTCAGCAACGCGCTTCCGGCCAACCTCCTGGAACACGGGCCCAGCCACGGGGTGGCATGGGCCGACTTCGACCGCGACGGTGATCTGGACCTCGCGATCGCCAACAACGACCAGGCCGGCGGTACGCACCACCTGTATCGCAATCTGCTCTCACCCGAGGCTGCGGCCCGCTCGCTGCAGGTCGCCGCGACCGATGCCGATGGGCGGACCATGGTTCCCGGCACCGAGATCCAGCTCCTGGACCACGACACCGGACGGATTCTGGGTACCCGGCTGATCGACACCGGCGGCGGCTACTGCTCCCAGGGCGCCACGCCGGCGCACTTCGGGATCCCGGCGGGCGTGGAACGCGTCGATGTCCGCGTGACCTACGTGAGCGGCGGGCGCCGGACGACCGTGGTGCGTGAAGGGATCTTCCCGCCCGACTATCTTGGTGGGTGGGTCATCGTACGGGAGGACGAGCGCGCGGTCTGGACCGACGGCGATTTCGACGACTGGGAGGGCGTTACGGCGGCGGTGGTCGACCCGATTGGTGACGTCCCGGCCGGCTCTCCAGTGGACCTGGGCGCCATCGCCGCACAGGACGACCCCCGCTTCCTCCACTTCCTGATCGACCTGGGGCACACGGTGACGGTGCAGGGCCTGCGGGGCTCGGTGGAGCTGGTGCTGGACACCGACGGGGATGCGAGCACGGGTGCGACGTACGGTGGCGTGGACGGCGCCGATTTGGCTGTCATCCTGACGCGCCAGGCCGAGCCGGAGCGCGACGGTCACGGGGTGGGCGTGGGGATTCGGCGGATCGGCCCGGGCGGTGCGGGCGAGGTGGAGCAGGCGTCCCGGGTGGGTCTGCTGGTGTCTCCCACGCACTCGTCCGACCGGTTCGAGGTGCGGCTGGATAGGGCTGCGGTCGCGGAGGCGACCGGGGGGCGAGGGCTGGCTGGGCCTGGGGACCTGGTGGCCGGCAAATTGCGCTACTTGCGCGCCGGTGCGGTGGTGGACGAGACCGCCGTGTTCCGGCATGCGCTTGCAACCGCGCCGGGTGAGGACCCGCCTCTGCTCGGCGCCGATGCGGTAGCCAGGCGTCCTGGAGCTCTCCGCGTTGTGGCCTGGAACGTGTCGAGCATGAGCTTCCGCAACAACCAGGACGCCTTTCGCCGCGTGGTGGCCGCACTCGCACCCGACGTCCTCCTCCTCGATGAAATCCACTTCACCGTGACACCCGACGATCTTGCGCGCTTCACGCGGGATCTCGCGCCGGCGGGCGAAGAATGGACCTGGGGGCTGGCCGCGGGCGGCGGACGGCAGCGGACGGCTGTCGGGGCCAGCGGCAGGGAAGTGAGGGGGGAGCGCGGCATGGGCAGAATCGGCTACCCGCCCAGCGTGCTGGCGGACTGGCTGGCCGAAGTGGGGGGTGAGCCGGAGGTCGCCGGGATGGCGCCGCCATCGGTCCTGGCGCGCTCCGAAGCGGAGGGCGGTCTGTCGGCAACCGGAGCCTGGGTGACGGTCGACGGGCGGGACATCCTCTTCGTCCCTGTCGACCTGCAGAGCGCGGGGTACGACGGCTCGCCCCGCGACCGCCTGCGCGAGCTGCAGGCCCGCACGCTGAACCAGGCGGTTGCCGCGGCGTTGGCCGACCGCCCCGGCGCGGGACTGGTCGTGGCCGGCGACCTCAACGTGGTGGGGTCCGCGCGTCCCCTGGACGAGCTGCGGCGCGGGCTGGGCGTCGGCGGGCGCGATCTGGAAGTGGCGCG
>CAZRQE010000108.1:0-20931 GCA_964602175.1 uncultured Gemmatimonadaceae bacterium
GGGGGACGGTGCCCCGCACGTCGAGTTCGAGGGGGTCAGCAAGAGCTACGACGGCACCACGCTGGTCGTAAGGGACTTCAACCTCCAGGTCGCAAAGGGCGAATTCGTCACACTGCTCGGCCCCTCGGGGTCGGGCAAGACCACGATCCTGATGATGCTGGCGGGGTTTCAGTCCGCCACGTCCGGACGCATTCGCATCGAGGGCGAGTCGGTCGAGGACCTGCCGCCGCGAAGCCGCGGCATCGGGATGGTGTTCCAGAACTACGCCCTCTTTCCGCACATGACCGTCGGACAGAACCTCGCATTTCCTCTCGAGGTGCGCGGCATGGACGGGGAGGAGCGGCACGAGCGGGTCGTGCGCGCGCTGAAGCTGGTCCGCCTCGAGGGCATGGAGGACCGGCGTCCCGGCCAGCTCTCCGGCGGGCAGCAACAACGTGTCGCGATCGCGCGCGCGCTGGTCTTCGAACCGAGCCTTGTCCTCATGGACGAACCGCTCGGCGCGCTGGACCGGAGCCTGCGCGAGGAGATGCAGTACGAGATCCGCCGCATCCACCGCGAGCTGGCGGTCACGATCGTGTACGTGACGCACGACCAGCAGGAGGCGATGGTCATGTCCGACCGGATCGCCGTCCTCAAGGATGGCGAAGTCGAACAGATCGCCTCTCCGGAAGTTCTCTACGAAGAACCGGAGCGCGCGTTTGTGGCGCGCTTCATTGGCGAGAACAACCGCCTGCACGGGCGGGTGGTGTCGGTGGACGGTGCGCTCTGCGACGTGGATACCGGCCGGGAGTACATTCGTGCCCTGCGGGTGGTGGACTGCAAGCCCGACGACAAGGTGACCCTGTCGATCCGTCCGGAACGGATTTCGGTCAACCCCGAACCGGGCACGTTCGGTAACCAGGTGGGTGCCACCGTCCGCGACCTGGCCTTTCTGGGCGACCACCTGCGGGTGCACATGGATGCCTGCGGCCGCAATGACTTCATCGCCAAGATCCCCAATATCGTGGGGCACGGCGGGATTCTGGTGGGCGACACCGTCCGCGTCGGCTGGACGGTGACCGACTGCCGGGTCCTCGACTACGAAACCAAAACCGATCGAAAGGAAGAAGATGACGAGACGACGTGAGTGTCGGGCTCGGCACAGCGGCCTGCCGGGCCTGGCCGCGCTCTTGACCATCGCCTGCGCCGGCGCGTTCCAGGGGGCGCAGGGGCAGTCACTCACGACCGTTTCCTGGGGTGGTTCCTACGGGCGGGCGGTCAACGAGGGCATCAACATCCCCTTCACGGCCGAGAGCGGGATCCGGATCAGCGTGGAGGACTACAACGGCGGGCTCGCGCAGATTCGCGCCCAGGTGGACGTCGGCAACATCCACTGGGATGTCGTGGACCTTGAAATCGCGGACGCGGTGCGTGGATGCGACGAAGGGCTCCTGGAGCTGATCGACGTCGCTTCGATGCCGCCGGGCCCGGACGGAACGCCGGCCGAGGACGATTTCACGCCGGACTCCCGGACCGACTGCGGCGTGGGCGCCGTCTACTGGTCGACGGTGTACGCCTACAACTCCGAGAACATCTCCGGCGAGAAGCCCGCGACAATGGCGGACTTCTTCGACCTGGACCGGTTTCCCGGCCGGCGGGGCATGCGGCGGGTCCCCCAGGTGAACCTGGAATTCGCGCTGATCGCCGACGGTGTCCCGCTGGACGAGGTGTACGCGGTGCTCGACACGCCGGAAGGCTTGAATCGCGCCTTCGGCAAGCTGGAAACGATCAAGGATCAGGTGATCTGGTGGGAGGCCGGAGCCCAGCCGCCGCAGATGCTGGCGGACGGGGAGGTCGTGATGAGCACGGCCTACAACGGCCGCATCTTCAATGCGCAGGTGCTCGAGAACCAGCCGTTCGTGATCGTCTGGGACGGGCAGCTGCTCGATGTCGGGCAAATCGGCATCGTGGCGGGTACGCCGAGGCTGGAAGCCGCGCTCCAGTACGTGGCCTTCGCCAGCCGCGCCGAGTCGCAGGCGGCGGTCGGGCGGCGCATTTCATACTCACCGACACGTCGATCCGGAGCGCCCCTGGTCACCACCCACGTCGAAACCGGTGTGGAGATGGCGCCGCACCTGCCCGCGAGTCCCGGCAACGTGGATCGCGCGCTGCGCTACGACTGGCAGTGGTGGGTCGACAATCAGGACGAGTTGAACGAACGCTTCAGCGCCTGGCTGGCGCGCTAGACCGATGGACCGGCAGCGCCTGCGGGCCGTTCTCCTGGTCGTGCCGCTGCTGCTCTTCGTCGGCGTCACCTTCCTCGCGCCGCTGGGGATGATGCTGCTTCGCAGCGTGCACGATCCCGTGGTGGCGGACGCGCTTCCCGAGACGCTGGGAGTACTTGCCGAGTGGGACGGCGAGGGACTTCCCCCCGAGGCCGCCTACGAGGCCGTGGCGCGCGAGCTGACACGTGCCCGCGAGGAGAGAACCCTCGGACAGGTCGCCGGCCGGGTCAATCGCGTCGAGAGCGGGATGCGCAGCCTGTTCACGCGGAGCGCACGCGGGTTGGACGGTGTGACCGAGGGGCCCTGGCGCGATGTCATGACGGAGCTGGACGAGGCGTGGGGCCAGCCCGCGGTCTGGAACGCCGTCCGCGCCACGGGGCAGCGCTTCACGGCGCGCCACTACCTCAACGCTGTCGACATGCAGCGGCTGCCCGACGGTTCCGTGGCCCGTCAGCCGGAAGAACGGCGCATCTACCTGGCGCTGATGTGGCGCACCCTGTGGGTCAGCGGTGCGATCACGCTGCTCTGCCTCCTCCTGGGCTACCCGATCGCGCACCTGATCGCGCACTCGCCGCCGCGCAGGGCCAACCTCCTCCTGCTGCTGGTCCTGGTCCCCTTCTGGACGTCGCTGCTGGTGCGCACGACCGCGTGGATCGTACTGCTGCAAACGCAGGGGGTGCTCAACGACATCCTGGTCGCCATCGGCCTCGTCGGCGACGATGGCCGCCTCACCATGATCTACAACATGACCGGCACGATCGTCGCCATGACACACGTGCTGCTTCCCTTCATGGTCCTCCCGCTGTACTCGGTCATGCGGGCGATCCCGCCGCGGTACATGGACGCGGCCGCCTCCCTCGGCGCCACGCCCACGCAGGCGTTTCGCCGCGTGTACTGGCCCCAGACGCTGCCCGGCGTGGGCGCGGGTTCGCTTCTCGTCTTCATCCTGGCGATCGGGTACTACATCACCCCGGCGCTCGTCGGCGGATCGAGCGGGCAGCTCATCTCCAACATGGTCGCCTACCACATGCAGACATCGCTGAACTGGGGGCTTGCGGGCGCGCTGGGCGGAATCATGCTGGCCGGGGTCTTCGTTCTGTACGTGCTCTACGACCGCCTTGTGGGCATCGAGCGGCTGAGCCTGAGCTGAGATCGCCGTGCCCGCCCTGACCTCGACCGCCGGTTCGCGCCAGGTGCCGCTGGGCCGCTACGCGTACCTGACGTTCTGCGCGCTGGTGTTCCTGTTCCTGGTGGCGCCGATCCTCGTGATCGTGCCGCTCAGCTTCAACGCGGAACCGTACTTCACCTTCACCGAGGGCATGCTGCGCTTCGACTCGGAGGCGTACTCGCTGCGCTGGTACCGCGAGATCGTGGAGAACGAGGAATGGCGCCGGAGCCTCGTGAACAGCCTGACGATCGGGATCTCGGCCACCGCCCTGGCCACCGTGCTGGGGACGCTCGCCGCACTGGGTCTCGCGAACGCGCACATGCCCGCGCGCCGCCTCGTCACGGGTCTGCTGATCTCGCCGATGGTGACGCCGGTGATCATCGCCGCGGCCGGGATGTTCTTCTTCTATTCGAGCATCGGCCTTGGCCAGACCCACCTGGGCCTGATCCTGGCGCACACGGCCCTGGGAATCCCCTTTGTGGTGATCACCGTGACCGCCACGCTGGCCGGCTTCGACAGGAACCTTACCCGGGCGGCCGCGTCCCTGGGGGCGGGCCCCGTGCGCACGTTCCGCAAGGTGCAGCTGCCTCTGATCGCGCCGGGGGTGCTGTCAGGAGGACTGTTCGCGTTCGCGACGTCCTTCGACGAGGTGGTGGTGGTGCTGTTCATGGCCGGGGTCGAGCAGCGCACCATCCCGCGCCAGATGTGGGCGGGCATCCGCGAGCAGATCAGCCCCGCGATCCTGGCCGTCGCGACGTTCCTGATCGGGTTCGCGGTGCTCCTGCTCTTCGCCGTGGAGTGGCTGCGACGGCGAAACGGGTCCGCGCCCTCGCGCCGCTAGCCGCGTCCGGCCCGCGACGCGACGTCCGCGCCCGCCCCCGCCAGCTCAGTTGTTCGGCGCGCCCGCCTCGATCCACGCCCGAATCAGCGCGATCTCATCCTCCGGCACCGGATCGCCCGTCTCGGGCATGGTCCCGTCGGTGATCATGTCCAGCAGGAAGCTGTTGGCCGGGTCCCCCGCCTCGATGACCGTCCCGAATTCGGACCCCATCATGACCCGCTCGTAGTTGAGCAGATTGAGGCTGACCTCGGTGCGCACCTCGCCGTTCTCGTCCTCGGCGCCGTGACACTCGGCACAGCGCTGACGGAAGATCGGCAGGATGTCTTCGGCAAAGCTGACGGTATCCTGGGGCACGTCCAGTGCGGCCGCGTCCAACGACGCCAGCGTCCCGCCGGATCCGCCGGACCCCGAAGCCCCCAGGCTGGCCACGCTGACCAAAACCGCACCCGCCACCAGAATTGCGGACGCACCCCGGGCCGTGTTCACGATTCGTTCAGTTCTCATGGATGTTCCGAGGTGGTCAACCCAGCCCCTCGGCCTCCTTCATCAGGCGCAGGTGCGTAGCCGCCTGGGCCAGGCCGCCCTCGCCCTCGCCCCAGGACACGCGTCCGTTGCCGTCGGCGTCCGTGCCGTTCAGGATCGCGTCGACCATCCCGGCGATCTCTTCAGCGAGCGCCTTCGCAGCCGCCATGTCGGTCGCCGCGGCCACCTCGGCCGCCTTCTCGGCGATGCTCTCGGCCCACATCGCGACGTTGCTGCAGCTCGTCCCGACATGGTTCGAATGCGCCTTGACCGCGTCCGAAGCGTCGTCGGACCCGCCGGCCATCCCGATGTGCTGCGCACAACCGCCAGCCGCCCTCGCGAGCCCATAGCCCTTGCCGGGGCCCCTCTCGGAGGTCGACGGATCGATCGCGTGCAGCACGTGGGTAATGTGCCGCTGAATCCCGGCAAGATCGTCGGATCCAGCCGCCAGGCCCGCATGCTGGGCGGCGACTTCCGCCTCCGCCTGGGCGGCCGCGAGCAGCCCGACGTTGTCCGGGGTGCCGTTGAACATGTCCCCGACATGGCCGATGTGACGGTGCGCTGCACTTTGGGCTTCCGCGGTGCCGGGCACAGCGGCCACGAGGACCGCGGCTGCCAGGGCTGCGCCGATCGCGACATTCGCTTTCGCCATGTTGCTACTCCTTGGGTCTAGAGTGTGACGATTTCGTAGAGAGGTCGTTTGCGGGCGAAAAAGGTACGCATCTTTGCCGGGCTGAACCAGATGGGGCACCGCCGCCGCACGGCCGGGCGCGCCACGCGTGGCCTCTGTTGCCGCCCGGGCCCGAGCCGTAGACTTGGCCCAAGCCGGTCGCCGAGCCGGTCGCACCACTCGAACACGGCCTGAATGCCATGTCCCCGCGCAAGCCGAAGACCCCGCATATCCGCCTTTTCCTGGCGCCGGCGCTCAGCGTAGCCACGGCCCTCACCGCTGCCGGATGCGCCGCCCCCGATCCCGCCGCGACCGACGCGTCAGCGCTCGCCCGACTCCTCGCCGACGGCCAGGCGGTGTTCGGCGTCTTCTCCGGTCCGACCACCGCCGAGCAGGGCGCGCTCATGGGCCAGGACCGGGAGCTTGACTTCGTCTTCTACTCCCTGGAGTCGGGTCCTTTCGACATTATGTCAACCAGAGTGTACATGTCGGGCATTGCGGAGGGGTCGGGGGGCGAAGCGCCGCATCCGCTGATCCTGCGCGTGCCGCCGATCAGAAACGGCGTGGACGCGGCCGGGACCAACGTCGCCGAGGCGCTCGACGCGGGTGTGGCGGCGATCGTCTTTCCCCATGTCGAATCGGCGGAGGACGCTGCCGTGGCGGTCTCGGTGATGGGCGACCAACTCTGGCCGGGCAACGCATCGGGCACGCTGCTGAGCATCCTTATCGTCGAGGACCGCAGCGGGGTCGAACGCGTCGACGAGATCGTCGCGACGCCGGGCGTGAGCGTCGTGTTCGCCGGCCCGGGCGACCTGCGCCGCTCCTACGAGGGCGACATGGAGGCGGTGGAGGCCGCGATCCAGGCCGTGCTGGCGGCGTGCCAGGCCCACGGCGTGCCGTGCGGCATCACCGCGGGCGTAGATGACATCGCCGAACGGATCGCGCAGGGCTTCCGCATGTTCATCGTGAGCGATCCGGCGGCGGTGTCGGCGGGGAAAGTGGCGGCTGGGCGGTAGGCTGTGGCACGGCAGCCGGCTACCGCCACCGCTCCCCCGGCATGATCCGGTGCATGAACCCGTCGAAGCGTGGCACGGTGAAGGCGGTGTCGCCGTGGCCCGGGCTCCACACCATTCCCTTCGAGATCAGTTGCGCGCGTAGCGGACCGAGCGAGGTGACCGCGCGGCCCAGTTGTGAAGCAATGTCGCCCGAGCGATGCGGTCCGGCACCGAGTTCGGCCATGGCACGCAAGTAGCGCTTCTCCGAGGGTGTCAGCCTGTCGAACCGCACCATGAAGAAGCTCTCGTCCAGGGTGGCGACGGTGGCAGGGGTAGCGGCCACCACGTCCTCGCGCTCTATCGGGGAGCGCTTGGCGATGTCCCAGACGTGTCGGCCCCACTCCTGGAGGAAGTAGGGGTAGCCCTCGGACTCCTGGAAGATCCGCGATATCGCGTCGTCCGTGTACTCGACGCCCAGTGCTGCTGCCGGCTTTGCGATCGCCTGGGCCGCCGCTGCCGGAGGGAGCGGCCCAACTGCGGGGAAGTCGAAGAGGCGCTCCGCATACGACTTGGCCCGGCCGAGCCGACCACGAAGCTGAGGCAGACCCGCAGCCAGCAGCATGACCGGAAGCTGGCGCTGTGCAGTCCGGTGAAGGGCGACGACCAGCGCCGCGAGCTCTTCTTCGGCTACATACTGAAGCTCGTCCACGATTATGATCAGACCTGTATCGGCACTACGGCAGGCCTGGCCGACGGCTTCCATCAGTTCCTGCAGGTCAAGTTCCAGGTCTCCGTTGTCGGCGAGTCCAGGTTCGGGATCCAGATCCAGACCGACCTCGATGTCGTGATATTTCACCTTCAGCGCGCCCGCGAAACCGGCCAGAGCGCGAAGCGCGCGCAGGGACACCTCGCGAGTTTTGGACTTGCGCGCCAACCGAGTCAGGACACGACGGAGCCCAGGGGCAAGCATGGCGGGAAGGGATCGGGACTCGGGGGCCTCTACCTGCAACAACAGAAGGCCGCGGGCTTCCGCGTGATCCCGCATTCGCAACAACAGGACGGTCTTGCCGACGCCTCGGAGCCCGATCAGCATCACGCTCTTCGTCGGTCGGCCGGCCCGGACCCGACCCAGCGCGATGCGGACCTTGTCCAGCACGTCCTCGCGCCCCGCCAGTTCCGGCGGGGGCATGCCGGCACCCGGCGAATATGGGTTCAGTATGGGGTCCATCGTCTCCAGTTATACAGAGTTTAGGCAGTTTATACCAGGAACATAATATCGCTAAACTCCCTATAAATCGACTGGCCGACTCGCCGGGCCCAACCTCGCCGCTTGCGCCGCCGACCCGCGGCGCGTCCTTTTCCGGCGTGCGAGTCGGGGGTCGTCGACACCAGCCTCGCCCCCCCACCCATCAGCCTCCCACGGACCCGGAAACTCCAATGCGACACGCTTCCCCGACTCCCGCAGGCGCAACGGTCATGGCCAGGTGGGCCGGCCGCGCGCTCATCGCGGCCGTGCTGGCCGCCATCGCCCTCCCGCCCCAATCCAGCGTCGCCCAGGCCGACAACGGACAGGGCGCGCCGATCCCCTCGCCGGAGGAGTTCTTCGGCCACCAGATGGGCGCGGACCGCAAGCTGGCGCGCTGGGACAGGCTGGTCGAGTACTACGAACTGATCGACGCCGCCAGCGACCGCGTCCAGGTCGTGCACATGGGGCCGTCGACGCTGGGCGAGCCGTTCCTCTCGATCTACGTGTCGGCGCCCGAAAACCTGGCCCGGCTCGACGACTTCAAGCGCATGAACGCGGTGCTCCAGGACCCGCGCGGCCACAGCCAGGCGGCCATCGACGACGCCATCGCGAACGGCAAGGTCGTCTTCGTACAGTCCTACGCGCTGCACTCCACCGAGGTCGCCGGCAGCCAGTCGCCCGCCGAGATCATGTACATGTTCGCCACCCGCGACGACGCCGAGATCCGCGAGATCCTCGACAACACCATCTCGATCCTGATCCCCGCCTTCAATCCGGACGGCGTCGGCATCGTCAACGAGTGGTACGACCGCTGGGTCGGCACGGAGTACGAGGGCGCGAGCCCGCCCGAGCTCTACCACCACTACATCGGGCACGACAACAACCGCGACGCCTTCATGCAGAACACGGTCGAGTCGCGCTACGGGGCCGAGATCATGTTCCGCGAGTGGATCCCGCAGGCGTTCATCGACCACCACCAGATGGGACCGTTCACGGCCCGCATCTACCTGCCGCCCTACGCCGAGCCGATCCGTCCGGAGGGCGACCCGCTCGTCTGGCGCGAAATGGCGTGGTACGGCGCGCACATGGCCTACCGCATGGAGGAGGCCGGCTTCCAGGGCACGGTCAATGCCGCGATCTACTCCGGCTGGGGGCACTTCGGATTCCACTGGATCACGCCGTTCCACAACATCGCGGGGATGCTCACCGAGTCGGCCAGCGCCCGCCTCGCGACGCCGCTTTACGTGCATCCGGACCAGCTGCAGGGCTCGCGCCAGCTCCCCGAATACGAGGCCCAGACGACCTTCCCGAATCCTTGGCCGGGAGGCTGGTGGCGCGTGCGCGACATCGTGGAGCGGCAGATCGTGGCGACCTTCTCGCCGCTCGAGATCGCCGCGAAGAATCGCGAGACCGTGCTGCGCAACGCCTACAACAAGTCGAGCCGCCAGATCCAGCGCGGCCTGGAGGGCGACGTCAAGGCGTACGTGATCCCCGCCGCCCAGCACGATCCGCTGACCATGGCCAAGATGGTCGACAAGCTGCTCCTGCAGGGCATTACGGTCGAGCGCGCGCCCGCCGACTTCACCCACGAGGGCCGCGTCTACGGCGAAGGCAGCTACGTGGTCTCGCTCGCGCAGCCCAAGCGCGGCGTCATCCGCTGGCTGCTGGGCCAGACCTACTATCCCGACAACAGCTACACGCGCACCGCGTCCGGCGACCCGATCCGCCCGTACGACATGTCCGCCGACGTGATCGCGGAGTTCATGGGAGTCAGGGTCGACCCCGTCGGCACGGCGGTGGAGGCCGACCTGACGGCGGTATACGGCCCCGTTGAGCCTGCAGGGATGGTCGCCTCGTCCGCCCCGCACGGATACCGGATCGACGGCACCCTCAACGACGCATTCAAGGCCGTCAACATGCTTTTCGCGGCGGGGGCCTCGGTGCGGCGGGTGACGGGTGACGGCGCGGGCGCCATGCCCGGCGCGGCGGCCATGCCCGGCGACTTCATCGTCGAGCCCGGCGCCGCCCCCGACGCACTCGCCGACATCGCGACGGCCACCGGCATCGACTTCACCGCGCTGGCCGGCGACGCCTCCGCCGTCAGCCACCCGCTCACCCGGCAGCGCATCGGCATGTACCAGCGCTACTACAGCGGCAACATGGACGAAGGCTGGACGCGCTGGCTGCTGGAGGACTTCGGCTTCCAGTACACGTCGCTCCTGGACCCCGAGATCCTGGCGGGCGACCTGCACGAGCGCTGGGACGTGATCATCCTGCCCAACGACTCGAAGCAGATGATGCTCGGGCCGATCCAGGGCGCCGGAGGCCCCCGCGGCCCCGACCCCGCCGGCACGCCGCCCGACTACCGGAGCGGGTTCGGCGAGGCCGGCGTCGCGGCGCTGGACGCCTTCGTGAAGAGCGGCGGGACGCTGGTCACCTTCGCCCAGGCGGGTGAACTGGTCCTCGACGAATTCGACGTCCCCGTGCGCAACGCCGTGGCCGGCATGTGGGGCAACGAGTTCTGGGCCCCCGGCTCCACGCTCAAGGTGAAGGTCGACACGTCGAGTCCCTACGGGTACGGCATGCCCAAGGCCGCGCTCGCCGCCTATCTGGCCGGCGGCCAGGTCTACGAGACGATGCCGGGGGCGCGCAGTTCCGACGTGCGGCGCGTGGTCACCTACATCGACCGGGACATCCTGCAGAGCGGCTGGCTGCTCGGCGAAGAGGCGATCGCCAACAAGGCGGCGATGGTGTCGGTCGCCCACGGCCAGGGCACGATCGTCATGATCGGGTTCCGCGCCCAGCACCGGGCGCAGACCCATGGGACCTTCAAGCTGGTGTTCAACGCGCTGGTGGGAGGGTAGCGCGGCCGGGGAAGGGTGGGGGTGCCCGCCCTCTCACCGCCCCAGCAGCACCTCCCGCAGGCGCTCCAGCCCCTCCCGCGTGTTGGCGGCCATGACGGACCCCGGCGTCGCGTCAAGCCGCCCGCCCTCGACGCGCTCCGCCACACCCCCCGCCTCGGTCACCAGCAGGATTCCCGCGCCGAAGTCCCATGGCGCCAGCCGCGCCTCCCAGAAGCCGTCCAGGATGCCGTTGGCGACATAGGCCAGATCGATCGCGGCGGCCCCCGTGCGCCGCACGCCCGACGTGTGCCGCAGCGCCCGGTCCAGCTCGGCCAGGTATGGCGCGAGCACATCGTGCGCCTTGAAGGGGAAGCCGGTACCGAGCAGGTATCGGTCGATCCGGGACGTGCGGCTGACCCGGATCCGCTTGCCGTTCTCGAACGCTCCCCGCCCCCGCGCGGCGAACCAGGTCTTGCCCAGCGCCCGGGCGTCGACCGCGGCCGCGAGGGGGCCTTCCCCGTCCCAGACCGCCACCGACGCCGCGTGATAGGGGTGGCCGTGCAGGAAGTTGGTCGTGCCGTCGAGCGGATCCACGAGCCACAGGTACTCGGTGCCTCCGGCGCCGGGCCGCCCGCCCCCTTCTTCTTCGGCGAGGATCCGATGACGCGGATGCCGAGAGGCGATGACTTCCAGAGCGGCCTCCTGCGCCTTCATATCCACGTCCGACACGAAGTCGCTGGACATCGTCTTCTCGTTCACCCATCGCCCATTGCCGTCGCCGGCTGCCACCTCGTGCACCGATGCCGCCACCCGCGCCGCCTCGCGCGCGGTCGCCAGCAAAACGTCCGATCTTTCTTGCATGTCCGATTCCGAAGGGTCGTACTCTGGGCCCTGCTACGCTAACTTAGCTCCCGGCAGTAACAACCCCGTTGCTTCCGGGCCGCGCGCCACGCAACGATCCGCCCCCCAAACCCGTAACAGCCGCTCCGCCCGTCCGCATGCCCCCTCGCAAACGCGTCTACTCCGGCATTCAGCCGACCGCCGTCATGACCATCGGCAACTATTTCGGCGCCGTGCAGAACTGGGTGAGGCTGCAGGACGAGTGCGACTGCGTCTACTGCGTCGTGGATCTTCACGCCATGACGGGCAGCTACGACCCGGAGGGACTGCGGCGTGCGTCGCGCGAGATGTTCGTCAGTCTGCTGGCCGCCGGCATCGACCCGGAGCGTACCACCGTCTACATCCAGTCGACCGTGCCGGAGCAGACCGAACTCTGCTGGATGCTGGCCACCCTGACATCCCTCGGCGACCTCTCGCGCATGACCCAGTTCAAGGAGAAGTCCGGCCTCCTCAAGGGCGAACTGGCCGACGATTCCGGGGCTTTCATTTCCGCGGGACTGCTCTTCTACCCCGTGCTCCAGGCGGCCGACATCCTCGCGTACCGATCCGACTGCGTGCCCGTCGGCCAGGACCAGTCGCAGCACCTGGAACTCAGCCGCGGGATCGCCCGCAGATTCAACTCGCGCTTCGGCTATCTCTTTCCCGAACCCGAGACCCTGCACACGCCGGTCACCAAGGTCCTGTCCACCGCCGACCCGACCCGCAAGATGAGCAAGAGCCTCGGGCCGCGGCACTACATCGGGCTCTTCGAGGAGGAGGACTCGATTCGCAGGAAGATCCGGTCGGCCGTGACCGACTCCGGCATGCCGGCGGCGGGTGGTGCGGCAGGCGAGGGCGACGGCGGAGACCGGCGGGCGAGTCCGGGGATCGAAAACCTCCTGACCATGTTGACGGCGTGCGGTCACGCCGACGAGGCCGAGCAGATGCGTGCGGACTACTTCGCGGGTACCTTGCGTTACGTTGACCTGAAGGGGCGGACGGCCGATGCCCTGGTCGCGCTCACGACCGAGATGCGCGAGCGCCGGGCCGACATCCTGCGGCGCGAGACCGATCTGGACGGACGGATCATGCAGATGGCGGGGAAGGCGCGTGCAATGGCAGGGGAGACGCTGGCGCTCGCGAGGGAGAAGCTCGGCGTATTCCAACCACAAGGAGCGGTACCATAGACATCAGCGGAGTAATGATCCCGACGACCACGCCCTTCCACCCGGTGACGGGCGAGGTCGACCTGGCGGGCCTGAGGGCGAACGTCGAAAAGTGGGCGACGACCGGGGTCAGTGGGCTCGTCGTCGGTGGCTCCACGGGCGAGGCCGTCTTCCTCGACGAGCAGGAGCGCGACCGGTGCTGGGCCGTGGCCAGCGATACCGTGCCGGACGACATGACGCTGGTCGCGGGAACCGGGGCCGAATCGCTGCGCACGACCCTGCGCCTGACCGCGATGGCCGTGGCCCGGGGTTTCAATGCGGTACTCGTCCAGCCGCCAGCCTTCTACAAGGGCGCGATGAGCGACGAGGTGGTCCGGGACCACTACGTGGCCGTGGCGGACGCGGCCGAGGTCCCGGTCATCGTGTACCAGGTGCCGACCCGGTTCAGCACGCTGGACTTTCCCACCGGCCTGATCGCGGAGCTCTCCGAGCACGAGAACATCATCGGGATCAAGGATTCGCGCGGATCCCTGGAGAAGGTGGGCGAGCTGGTGACGCAGACCAGCCGCGGGTTCCAGGTGCTGGTCGGGAGTGGAAGCCTGCTCTACGCGTCTCTTGAGATGGGCGCCGTCGGCGGCATCCTGGGCGTGGCCAACCTCGCGCCGGCCGAAAGCGCGGACATCCATACGCTGTTCGTGAACGGTGACCGTGCGGGCGCCGGTGCCCTCCAGGAGCGCGTCGGGCCGCTTCACAACGCGGTGGTCGCGGGGATGGGCGTCGCGGGGGTGAAATACGGCCTCGACGTACTCGGATACCACGGCGGTGCACCGCGGGCGCCCCTCAAGCCGTTGGCGGAAGGCCGCCGCGACGCGGTGATTGCGCAACTCGACAAGGCCGGCGTGCTGACCGTCGGCGCGACTTCCTGACGGCGGCTGCAGTGGCTTCAGTGGACGGGGCGCTCAACGGATCCTGCACGGTCGTTGTGGGCTGCCAGTGGGGCGACGAGGGCAAGGGGAAGATCGTCGACGTGCTCGCGGGCGACGTCGATGTCATCGCGCGGTATCAGGGTGGGGCCAACGCCGGGCACACAGTGCACGTCGGCGACCAGCACGTCGTGCTTCACCAGGTCCCCTCGGGCGTGCTCCACCCCGAGAAGCGTTGCCTGCTCGGCAACGGGGTCGTGCTGGATGTGGCCCAGTTCTTCGGGGAACTCGACGATCTCGCCGAGCGCGGGATCGACCCCGGCGGGCGCATCGGGATCAGCACCCGCGCCCACATCGTCTTCCCGTACCACAAGGCGCTCGACCTGGCGGCGGAGGACGCCGCGCGCGACAAGATCGGGACCACCGGCCGGGGAATCGGCCCCGCGTACGAGGCCAAGACCGGCCGCCGCGGGTTGCGGGTCGCCGACCTGCTCGAGCGGGGGAGCGTCATCGACAAGGTGATTCGCGGGGTCGAGTGGGCAAGGATGCGGCTGCGTGAACTCGGCGCGGATCCCGATCTGGCCGGCACCGTGGAGGAGGCGCTCGACCTCTCGCATCGCCTGCCCGCGGTGGCCACGGATGTGGGGGACGAGATCGCGCGCGCGCTGAAGGACGGGAGGCGCGTCCTCCTCGAGGGCGCGCAGGGCACGGCGCTGGATGTGGACCACGGCAGCTACCCGTACGTGACGTCGTCCAACACGACGGCCGGGGCCGCCGCCGTAGGCACGGGGATCGGCCCGACGGCGATCGACTCGGTCGTCGGCGTGGTCAAGGCCTACACGACCCGGGTCGGGAACGGCCCGTTGCCGACGGCCTTCGACGACGAGATGGACAGGGTCGTGCGCGAACTGGGCGCCGAGTTCGGCGCGACGACGGGCCGGCCGCGCCGCTGCGGCTGGTTCGACGCGGTGCTGGCCTCCTACTCCGCGCGCGTGAACGGGCTCACCGGAATCGCGGTCACGAAGCTGGACGTCCTGGACACGCTGCCCGAGCTGAAGATCGCGACCGGTTACCGGATCGAGGGCGTGGAGCAGTCGCTCTTCCCGGCCGGGGTGCGGGAGCTGGAAGGCGCCGAACCCGTCTACGAGACCATGCCGGGCTGGCAGACCCCCACGACCGGCGCCCGCACGATGAGCGACCTGCCCGCCAACGCCCGTGCCTACCTGCGCCGCATCGAGGAGCTGGTGGAGACGCCCGTCGCGATGGTGTCGGTCGGGACCCGCCGGAGCCAGGTGATTTGTCGGCAGTGAGTCGTCCAGCTATCTTTAAGGGCTGTACCGCCTCGCACGGCGGACTAGATGTTTGAAGACCTGAGCAGGAAACTGGACGGGGTTCTGGGGCGTCTGCGCCAGCGCGGAGTCCTCACCGAACCCATGATCCGCGACGGCCTCCGCGAGGTGCGGCTTGCCCTCCTCGAAGCCGACGTCAACTTCCGGGTCACGCGAAACTTCCTGAAGCGGGTTCAGGAAAAGGCGCTGGGCGAACGGGTGCTCAAATCGGTTTCGCCAGGACAGCAGATCGTCAAGATCGTGAACGACGAACTGGCCGCGCTGATCGGCAGCGAGGGCGAGACCGAGCTGACGTGGTCGCCCGCTCCTCCCACCGTCATCATGCTGGTGGGACTCCAGGGCTCCGGAAAGACCTCCACGGCGGCGAAGCTCGCCAGGAGGCTCGCCCGGCAGGGACGGTCTCCGCTGCTTGCGGCGTGCGACCTGTACCGGCCCGCCGCGGTCGATCAGCTGAGGGTGCTCGGCAAGCAGGTGCGGGTGCCGGTGCACTTCCAGGAGGGCGCCACCGATCCGGTCGCCGTGGCGAAGGACAGCCACGACCGCGCGCGTCGCACGAAGGCCGGCGTCCTCATCGTCGATACGGCGGGGCGGCTCCAGATCGACCAGCCCATGATGGACGAACTGGCCCGGCTGAAGGACACGCTGAGACCGCGCGAGATCCTCCTGGTCGCCGACGCGATGACCGGTCAGGAAGCGGTGCGAATCGCCGAGGGCTTCGACCGGGTGCTCGACCTGACCGGTTTCGTCCTTGCAAAGATGGACGGCGACGCACGTGGCGGAGCGGCACTGTCGATCCGGAGCGTGACCCGCAAGCCGCTCAAGTTCATCGGCACCGGCGAGGGCATGGACGCGCTCGATGCGGTGGATCCGCAACGGATCGCCGGCCGCATCCTCCAGCGTGGCGATGTCGTCGGACTGGTCGAACGGGCGCAGGCGGTCGTCGACGCCGGCGAAGCGGAAGCACTTCAGGACAAGGTTCTCGGGAAGGGGCGGTTCACCCTGGAGGACTTCCTCGTCGCGATGCGGCAGGTGCAGAAGATGGGCCCGCTGGACCAGCTGCTGAAGCTGGTTCCGGGGGTGCCCCGCTCGCTGTCGGCGAACGATGTGGACCCGAAGAAGATGAAGCACATCGAGGCGATCATTCTGTCGATGACGCCCGAAGAGCGCCGCCGTCCGGAGATCCTCAACGGGTCGCGCAGGAAACGGATCGCCCGCGGAAGCGGCCGGCCCGTGTCGGAGGTGAACCGGCTCATGAAGCGGTTTGCCGAGATGGAAGAGACGATGAAGAGAATGAAGGGGCTGATGCCCCAGCTGTAATCCCGGAAAACCCGGCAGGAGAAAATGTCAGTAAAGATTCGCCTCAGGCGGATGGGAAAGAAGAAGCAGCCTCACTACCGCATTGTTGTTGCGGACAGCCGCTCCCCCAGGGACGGCCGGTTCGTCGAGAACCTGGGGTATTACAACCCGATCCCGGACCCGGCCCGTCTGGTCGTCGACCTCGACCGGGTCGACTACTGGCTCGGTCAGGGCGCCATTCTGACCCGGACGGTCGGAAACCTGGTCACGAAGGCCAGGGCCGGCGGGGACGACAGTGTGGCCCTGGGAGACCGGGCCGCCGGTGCCGTGGCCGCCGAGAACGGCCAGGCCCCCGAGGCGGAAACCACGTCCGAAGCCGACGCGGCGCCTGAAGCCGAAGCCGACGCGGCCCCCGAGGCTGCCGCCGCCGAAGCCGAAGCATCGACCGAAGCCGACGCCGCGACCGAAGCCGAGCCCGCCGCCACGGCCGAGGCCGAAGCGGAATCCGAGCCCGAGGCCGTTGCCGAGTCCGGCGCCGATGCCGATGCCGACGACGCTTCCGAAGCTGACGCCGCCGAGCCCGCGGAGGGCGAAACCGCGTAGTCGGCCGTGGCCAGCGGCGACAACCCTCCCTTCCTGGTCGTGGGCCACCTCAACAAGCCCCACGGCACCCAGGGGGAGCTGTTCGTCTGGCCGCTGACGGACTATCCGGAGACGCATTTCGCTCCCGGAGTGGTCCATTTCCCCGGGGACGACGAAGGACAGACACCCTCGCCCGACCTGGCGCCGCTCACCATAGAGACCGTTCGGCCTTACCGGAAGGGCTTCCTGGCCCGGTTCCGGGGGATCGCCGATCGGACGGCCGCGGAACAACTGCGGGGCCGGTATCTCCTCCGGCCGTTCGAAGCGATCGACGAACTGGCCGAGGACGAGATCTTCTATCACGAGCTCCTGGGGTCCACCGTCGTGACGCGCGACGGGTCGGTGCTTGGCAGCGTCAGGGAGGTGTATGCGCTCAAGCCCGCCGATCTGCTCGAGGTGGCGGGTCCCGACGGCGCCATCATGCTCCCGCTGATCCCCGAAATGGTCGTCGAATTCGACCGGGAGGAAGGCCGGGTCGTGGTGGATCCGCCCGAAGGACTGCTTTCCTGATGCGCGTCAACGTGGTGACCATCTTTCCCGGCTTTTTCACAACGCCTCTTCAGGCCAGCATACCCGGCAGGGCCGCAGCGTCCGGGCTCGTTTCCTACCATGTTGTCGATCTGAGGGACTACACCCACGACGTGCACCGTACGGTCGACGACCAGCCCTACGGGGGCGGCGCGGGCATGGTGATGAAGCCCGAGCCGTTCTTCGAAGCGATCGACGATCTCGGTCCGGCCGGTCCCGTCGTGCTGCTGTCGGCGCGCGGGCGGCGATTCCGGCACGACGACGCGGTCCGGCTGTCGCTCGAGCCCGAGGTCACGTTCCTCTGCGGGCACTACAAGGACGTGGATCAGCGCGTTGCCGACCACCTGGCCACGGAGGAGCTGTCGTTGGGCGACTTCGTGGTTTCAGGGGGCGAGGTGGCGGCGCTGGCCATGATCGACGCGGTCGTGCGCCTGCTGCCCGGGGCGCTTGGCGACCACGAGTCGGCGTCCTCCGATTCGTTCTATGACGGGGACGCGCTATCCGCGCCCTCCTACACCAGGCCGGCGGACTACCGGGGCATGAAGGTGCCGGAAGTCCTGCGCAGCGGCGACCACCGTCGCATCGAGGAGTGGCGCGCGGCCGAGTCGGAGAGGCTTACCCGCAAGCGGCCGTAGCTGCGAGACCGGAGCCGCCCCGACGTGGCGGTTCAGCGTTCTCCGGCCCGGTCCGCTTCGATCTTCTTCGCCACCGCTTCCCGCAACTCCCGCTGCTGTTTTGCGAATTCCCTGATTGCCTCCAGCCGCTGCCGCAACGCTTCCGCCTGTTCCTTCAGGTGTCTGCAGCGGTGAGTGGCGTCCACATAGGCCCGTGGCACATGGACTCCCGTGCGAAAACGCCATGTCGCGGGCGTGCTCTTCGCGGCGGCGCCATCGACGGTGATCGCATACATCACCGACCAGTGAGCGTCGTGCGGCGTGCACTCCATCGTCGAGTCCTGCGTCTCCATCGGGTTCGCGCGCGTGAATGCCAGCGTCGCGGCCACGGCCAGCGCCGTGCTTCCTGCGATCACCCCCGTCGCCATCAAATCGGTACCCGTCCTGCGCATTGTCCTCTCCTCCCTTGCGGTGATCGTGTGTGCAGTGCGCTTGAGACACTCGCAACGGTTGCCAGGGTTGCCGGGGTTCCAAAAGATCGCGCCTGTTTCTACCTTTCAGGGCTACGATTTTGCAGGGTGTACGAAACAGCAAAGAGGGAGCCCGGCCATGGCGGACGTCCTCCACCAACTCGATATGGAACAGGCGAGGAGCGATCTCCCCGACTTCGCCCCCGGCGACACGATCAAGGTCCTGTACCGGGTGCGCGAGGGACAGAAGGAGCGCATCCAGGTCTTCGAAGGCGTCTGTCTGGTGCGCAGGGGTTCCGGCATGGGCGAGACCTTCACCGTCCGCAAGCTTTCCGGTGGTATCGGCGTGGAACGCGTGTTTCCGGTACATGCGCCGACCGTGGGCGGTGTCGAGGTCGTGCGGCGTGGACGCGTGCGGCGGGCGAAGCTCTACTACCTGCGCGGTCTGCGTGGGAAAGCCGCCCGGATCAAGGAAAGACGTACCCACCGGCCCAACTAGTGCGCCGGGGTCGTGGAATCCCGCTCCGGCATTCTGGACTACGAGCGGGACCTCTGGGCGCGCGGCGTCGCACGGGTCGCCGGAGTCGATGAGGTCGGGCGCGGACCACTGGCGGGTCCGGTCGTGGCGGCCGCGGTCATCCTTGCCGAAGATGTCGCGATCGATGGCGCGACGGATTCCAAGGCGCTGACCCCGGCACGCCGCACGGAGGTCGCCACCGAGATCGAGGCGCGTGCTGCGGCCATTGCGCTTGGTGCGGCGTCGGTGCGCGAGATCGACCGGCTGAACATCCTGCGCGCCACCACCCGGGCGATGACCCGCGCGCTGGCGCGCCTTCCATTCACGCCGGACCACGTGGTGGTGGACGGCCTGCCGGTCCGGGACCTGGGCTGGGAACACGAGGCGGTGGTCGGGGGTGACGCGCGGGTCCACTCGATCGCGTGCGCTTCGATCGTGGCCAAGGTCTGCCGCGACCGGCTCATGACCCTGCTGGCGGCCCGCTATCCGGACTACGGATGGGAGCGCAACATGGGCTACGCCACCCGCCGCCACAGATCGGCCCTGCGGGAGTCGGGGCTGACTCCGCACCACCGCACCACGTTCGGGCTGCTGCAGCTGGAGCTGCCGTTCGCCGATCTGGCCCGCGACTGACCGGCAAGGTGTCCCGCCGCCCCGGGCGTGCGTTAGTTTTTCGGCGAGCCGGTAGCTCAGTTGGTAGAGCAACGGACTTTTAATCCGTAGGTCCTGGGTTCGATCCCCAGCCGGCTCATTGAGGCGATCGCCACCCCTGATCCGCCGGCTCGTCCGGATCCGAGCGCAGGAACCGGATCAGTTCGCCGTGGAACTCGTCCGGGATCTCGAAGTGGGGGGAGTGGCCTGCGCCCGGGAAGAGCACCAGCTCGGCGTTTTGCAACTGCTCGGCCACGTTGCGCGCGGCGGCGGGGTAGTCGCGCACCAGCCCGTCCTCGGAGCCGCCGATCACCAGCGCCTTGGTCCCGATGTACTGCCACTCGTGCACGACCGGGTCCTCGAACAGGATCCGCCGCTGGGAAGCCCGCACCCGGGCCATGCGCGGCCAGTCGCCACCCAGGGTGAGTCCGTACTGGTACATGACCCAGGGCAGGTACTCGTCCCGCCACCCATTGGGATAGTAGCGCCGGTGCCCGGCCAGGACCGAACGGTAGGTGGTGCCCTCCAGCACCGAACGGTAGCCATCCTCCGGGTCGGTCCACTGCCTCCCCGGCCGCGTATCGGTCAGCCCGATCTGATTCACCATGACCACGTGCGACGTGACGTCCGGATAGGTCGACGCGAAGCGGGTCGCCACCATGCCGCCCATGGAGTGCCCGACGATGGCCGCGCGCTCGATGCCCAGCTCGTCGAGCAGTGCCTTCGTGTTCCTCGCCGGCATATGCAGGTTGTAGTGGATCAGGGGTTTGGAAGAGCGACCGTAGCCGAGGCGGTCGACCGCGATCACCCGAAAGCCGGCGTCCGCCAGCGCGCTGATGGTCGGGGCGAAGGCGGCTGCAAAGAAGTTCATCCCGTGAAAGAGGACCACCGTGCGCCCGTTCGCTTCCCCCGTTGGCGCGACGTCCATGTAGGCCATCCGGTGGTCCAGCCCCATCAGCCGCACGTTCATGTAGCTGACCGGATGCGGATACGGGACGTTGGAGTAGTCGATGGCTGTCGGCTCCCAGCCGGGAGGAGGGTCGCTGGGCGGTTCCTGCTGGGCGGCGATGTACGTGGGGCCGAGGGTGAGGGAGAGCACGGCGAGGCGGAGGACGGACGTCACGGGCATCGGATCGAAGACCTTTCTGAACGGTCGGGAATGCGGGCTGGTCTGACGTTCCCGTAAACTGCGCTGTTGCGGGGCGCCGCGTCACGCCTGATGCCGGTTTGCCCACGGCCTGCGGATCGTCTAACCTGCTCCCGGTTGCCCGTCGTACCCCCCCACGGCCCCCGAAGGAGCGCCCCATGCCGATCGCAGCCTCGTCCTCCTCCTCCGCCCCCTCACCC
>CAZRQE010000109.1:0-6296 GCA_964602175.1 uncultured Gemmatimonadaceae bacterium
ATGTACCCCATCACGCGGTCGAGCTGCTCCCCGCTCACGATCGCCCCCAGGCGCGTCGTGGAAGCCATCGGGTCCCCCACCGTGGCCTTCCCGGCGAGTGTCTTCAACCCCTCCACGAACTCGTCGTGGACCGCGTTCTCCACCAGGATGCGGCTTCCCGCCGCGCACACCTCGCCCTTCCCGTAGAACACCCCCATCGAAGCACCCTTCACGGCCACCCCCAGATCCGCGTCGGCGAAGACGATGTTCGGGGACTTGCCGCCCAGCTCCAGCGACACCTTCTTCAGCGTCGCCGCCGCCTCGCGCATGATGATGCGGCCCACCTCCGTCGAGCCGGTGAACGAGATCGCGTCGACATCCGGGTGCCGTACGAGCGCCGCGCCCGCGGTCTCGCCGTAACCCGGCACCACGTTCAGCACGCCCGCCGGGAATCCGGCCTCGGCCGCCAGCTCCCCGAAGCGCAGCGCGGTCAGCGGCGTCTGCTCGGCGGGCTTGAGCACCACCGTGTTCCCGCAGGCCAGGGCCGGCCCGGCCTTCCACGCCGCCATCGACAGCGGAAAGTTCCACGGGATGATCGCGCCGACCACCCCCACCGGCTCGCGCAGCGTATAGTTGAGGAAGGGGCCGGGCACGGGGACCGTGTCGCCCTGCACCTTGTCGGCGAGTCCCGCGTAGTAGCGCAGCGTCTGCGCCACGCCGGGGACGTCGATGCGGCGCGCCTCGAAATGCGGCTTGCCGTTGTCGCGCGTCTCGAGCAGCCCGAGCTCGTCGGCGTTGGCCTCGACCAGGTCGGCCAGCTTCCAGAGCATCCGCGATCGCTTGTGCGGGTTCATTCGCCGCCAGCGGCTGTCACGGAAGGCCGCACGCGCCGCTTTCACGGCCAGGTCGACCTCCGTCGCCTGCGCCTCGGCCACCTCGGCGATGACCTCTTCGGTGGCCGGGTTCACGGTCGCGAAGGTGCGGCCGCCCTCGGCATCGGTCCAGTCGTTCCCGATCCACAGCCGGGTACGCATCGCTTCGGTCATGGGTTCCCCTTCATCGGATCGCTCGGGCCGGGTCGGATCGGTTCACGTGCCCGCCGGCCGGCGCGTTGTCAGCTGCCCGAGAAACCGGGCTTCCGCTTCTCGACGTAGGCGTTGAGCCCCTCGCGCGCGTCGTCGCTGGCGAAGAGCTGCTGCTGCAGTTCTCGCTCCAGGGCCAACGCGGTCTCGAAGGGGATTTCGGCGCCGGTCTGCACCGACCGCTTGATGAGCCCCACCGCCTTCGCGGCGCGCCCCGGCGGACAGAAACCCCGGGCGTATTCGATGACCTTCTCCATGAAGTCATCGAGCGTTTCCGTCTCCCACACGTCGTTCACGATCCCGAGTTCGCGCGCCGTGTCGAAGCCGAAGGTCCTGCCGGTCGCCATCAGCTCGATCGCCTTCGACTTGCCGACCAGGCGCGTCATGCGCTGGGTCCCCCCGGTCCCCGGGAGCACGCCCAGGTTGACCTCGGGGAGGCCGCACA
Organism: uncultured Gemmatimonadaceae bacterium; assembly: GCA_964602175.1. Classification (GTDB taxonomy): domain Bacteria; phylum Gemmatimonadota; class Gemmatimonadetes; order Longimicrobiales; family Gaopeijiaceae; genus Bin94. Next base: position 1,507 of record CAZRQE010000109.1, read on the forward strand.
TGCTGCGCCCCGCGCGGGCGATGCGGATGTCGGCGGCCATCGCGATCTCGAGTCCGCCGCCCACCGTGTGCCCGTTCAGCGCGGCGATCGTCAGCTTCGGCGTGTGCTCGAGGCGGTTGAGCGTCTCGTTGGCGTGCAGGCAGAAGCAGTACTTGAAGCCGGTCGTCACCTTCGCGAGCATCCCGATGTCGGCGCCGGCGGAGAAGAACTTCTCGCCGTTTCCGGTCAGGACGATCACGTGAACGTCGTCGTCGAAGCGCGCCCGCAGGATCGCGTCGTCCAGCTGGCGCATCATCTCGTGGGTGTAGGTGTTCGCGGGCGGGTCGTCGAGGGTGATGAGGGCGACGCCGCCGCCGGCGCCGGAGTAGCGAACGAGGGTCTTCTCGGTCATGAAAGTCCGATCCTGTGGGTGGGGTTCCGGCGTTGCAGGCGACTCCCGGCCGGGGACGGGTCCATTGTCGCCAAGCGGTTGCCGGCCCGCGGCTCTTTCCGGGGCCGGAGACTAAGATAACACGGGTCGCGCGCGATGTTTCGGGCCGGGCCGGACCGGCCGGAACCTCGTGGCGCGGTCTCCGGGAGCCCGATAACGCGCCGCCTTCCGCGCCGATGCCGCTCCCTCCACCGCGTGCCCGCCGCGAGCCACCGGGCAAAGCCGGGTTACATTACACACATGGAGAATGTACATGTCGGCACCGCCTTCGCGGCGGCCGGACGCCTTCGCCGCCGCACGTTCGCGGGGGCGGTCATCCTGCTGGCCGCCTCGGCCGCCTGCCGGGAGAGTCTCACCCAGGTGGATTCCGGGGTCGTGGCGCCCGCCCTCAGGCCGGCGCTCAAGATCGCGCAGCCGCTGCCGGGCCTGGCGGACATCGTGGCCGCCGGCCGCCCCGCGGGGCAGGAAACAACGCTTGTGGCGGGGTGGACGGAATCCTGGAATCATGGAGTCGCCGCGGGCAGGCCCCTCCGGCAGGAGGTCTACGTCGCCGCCGGGTCACTCGCGCTCGACGTCGATTCGGCGACGGCCGGGTCGGCAACCGGGGCGGTGCGGGCGGCGCTGGCCGAGGCGGGGTCGTTCGACCAGCCTCTTCCGCCACACCTGTCCCGGGCGCTCGTGAAGGCGGAGCGGCTTCTGGACGAGGCCGAGCTGGCCGGCTCCCGCGCGGACTGGGCCGAGTCGGCCGTCAAGGCCCTGATGGCTGCCGACGCGCTGCGCGAGACGTCGCCGCGAACGGTGGCGCTCTCGCTGGTGGAGGCGGCCGAAGGGGTTCTGGGCCCTCCGCCCGGTCGGGAGGACGACAGGGAACCGGTCGACAGGGCGCGCGCACGCCGTCTCGCGTGGTGGGCTCGGCTCGCGATCGGTTCGGGGGGGCATGAACTGGCCCTCCAGCGGGGATACTACGCGTGCCTGCTACTGGGCCTGGAGTTGCCCTGAGCCCTCCCAAAGGGGGGCGCGGGCCGGACACCGTCGGCGTAGATTGATCCGGAACCGGAAGACGTAGTGAGGGCACGGAGTTGCCGGTCGCCAACGCTCTCGTGAACACCGATCCGGCGAGGCGACCGGAAGGGGGCTTCACCAGCGAGACAGCCGGGATGAACACCATGAAAGCGATCCGGTCACCAGCCGCCAACGGGCCTCGGGGTCCGTGGATGAATCCGCCCGGATGTATCGCCGGTCGAATGCCGTGGGGATTTCCTCCACGGGCTCCTCGCGCGGGATGCGCCGCACTGCTGCCGCTGTTCCTGTCGTTGTCCCTTCCGGCCGCACAGGCCGCGGGCCAGCCACAGGTCGTCCGCGTCCCGGTGACCGGCACCGTCGAGATGGGGCTCGCGCCGTTCATCGAACGGGTGGTCGAGGAGGCCGCGGCCGCGGGCGCCGACGCGGTGGTGCTGGACATCGAAACGCAGGGGGGTCGGGTGGACGCCGCTCTGCGAATCACGAGCGCGGTGAGCCGCGCGCGGGTGCCCGTCTACGCCTTCGTGAACATGTACGCCTACTCGGCCGGGGCGATGATCGCGCTCTCCGCCCGGCGCGTGCTGATGCGGGAGGGGGCGGTGATGGGGGCCGCGACGCCGGTGGACGGGAGCGGCACCAAGGCTTCGGAGAAGATGGTGTCCGCCATGCGGGCCCAGATGCGGGCGATGACCGAAGCCCGCGGCCTCGACCCCGCCATCGCCGAGGCGATGGTGGACGAGGAGCTGGCCATCCCGGGCGTCGTGGAGCAGGGCAAGCTCCTGACGGTGACGACGCAGGAAGCCGTCGACCTCGGCTACGCGACCTCCGTGGCCGACTGGGACGGCGTGCTGGCGGCGCTCGAGCTCGAGGATTCGGACGTCACCCGGGCGACGGTCAACTGGGCCGAACGGATCGTCCGCTTCTTCACCAACCCGGTCATCGCGCCCTTCCTCCTGTCGCTCGGCTTCCTGGGTCTCCTCGTCGAGATCAAGACGGCGGGATTCGGGCTGGCGGGCACGGCGGGACTGATCTCGCTGGCCCTCTTCTTCGGCGCGCACCTGTTGATCGGGCTGGCCGGGGCCGAGGACGTGATTCTCGTCGGTGTGGGGGTGATCCTGGTCCTGGTGGAGATCCTGGTCGTCCCGGGTTTCGGGATCTTCGGGATCGCGGGTATCGTGGCGCTCCTCGCCGGACTTGTGATGGCGCAGGTCGGGAGTCTGCCCGACAGGGGCGACTTCGTGCAGGCCGGCTCCGTGCTCCTCGCCGCGATGGTCCTGGTGAGCATGACCGCATGGTCGCTGCTGCGGTCGCTGCCCGGAAGCTGGCGCCTGCGGCGAAGCGGCGTCATTCTGGGCGAGTCCACCGACCGCGACGAGGGCTACACCTCGGCGGAGGTGCGTTCCGAGCTGGTGGGGCAGGAGGGAGTCGCGATCACCGATCTGCGTCCCGCCGGCGTCGGGCTCTTCGGAGACGAGCGCGTGGACGTGGTTTCGGAGAGCGAGTGGATCGAGGAAGGCACCCGCATCCGCGTCATGAGCGCCGAAGGATACCGCCACGTGGTCCGGCCCGTGGACGTCAAGTCAATTCAACCCCAACGATAAACGAAGGGAATTCCGCATGGACCCCACCATGATCACCACCTTCGGCCTGCTGTTCGCGGGCTTCATCGCCGTCATGATCCTCCTTTGGGCGGTGCCCGTCCGCCTGTGGATCGAGGCGGTCTCGTCGCGCGTCAGGCTCGGCCTGGGCAGCCTCATCGGGATGCGCCTCCGCAAGGTCAGCCCCCCTGCGGTGGTGCGGCCGCTGATCGCCTCGACCAAGGCCGGGCTGCCGCTCGATGTCTCCCACCTGGAGGCGCACTACCTGGCGGGCGGCGATGTCGACCGCGTGGTGCGCGCGCTGATCAGCGCCGACAAGGCCACGATCGACCTGCCCTTCCAGCGGGCCGCCGCGATCGACCTGGCCGGACGCGACGTCTTCGAGGCCGTGCAGGTCTCGGTGAACCCCAAGGTGGTGCAGACGCCGCGCGTGGCCGCGATGGCCAAGGACGGGATCCAGCTGATCGCCGTCGCGCGGGTCACGGTGCGCGCCAACATCAACCGCCTCGTGGGCGGCGCGGGCGAGGAGACGATCCTGGCCCGGGTGGGCGAGGGGATCGTCTCGACGATCGGTTCCGCCGACACCCACAAGAAGGTGCTGGAAAACCCCGACGCGATCTCCAAGACCGTGCTGCAGAAGGGCCTGGACTCGGGCACCGCCTTCGAGATCCTCTCGATCGACATCGCCGATGTGGACGTCGGCAAGAACATAGGCGCCGAGCTGCAGACCGATCAGGCCGAGGCCGACAAGCGCATCGCCCAGGCCCGGGCCGAGGAGCGCCGCGCCATGGCGATGGCCGCCGAGCAGGAGATGAAGGCGCGGGTGGAGGAGATGCGCGCCGAGGTGATCGCCGCAGAGGCCAAGATTCCGCTTGCCATGGCCGATGCCTTCCGCAGCGGCAACATGGGCATCATGGACTACGCCCGCTATCGCAACATCGAGTCGGACACCCACATGCGGCGGTCCATCGCGGAGGGCGATCCGGACGGTCCGTCGGCCGCCGAGTAGGAGTCGGCGGATGAATCCTGAGCCAGGCGGTTCGGCGCGGAGGCGTCGCCGATCGAACGCCGGTCGAACGCCTTCCATGGGCGCCTGGGCGGGATAGTGGATATCCGGTTCCTGGCGATCATCTTCCTGGTCGCGGCGCTCATGGAGATGCTCTCCAAGATGATGCGGAAGGCGAAGCAGCGCGAAATCGAGGACGAGGCTGCGCCGCGCAGCGTGGATCCGCTGGCCGAGGTGTTCAAGGAGCTGAAGCTGGTTGCCGAGGATGAAGAGACCCCGGAACCGGCTCGGCGGGAACTGGCGCACAGGGCCGAGGGGCGGTCTGCGCGCAGGGAGGAAGCCGGCCCGGGTACGGAAGAGCCGCGTGGCGAGCCATCCGAGATCTGGGCATTGCCCGCGTCCACGCCGAAGGAACGGCCGGCCGGGGGATCCGCGATGCAGCTTGCCCCGTCCGGGCGGGTTGCCGAACCGTCACGTCCTCGGGCAGGCCGGCTATTCGAGTCGGCAGGTCCGGAGGGGTCGCCCGTGGCCCCCGCGCCGGTGTCGGCATTGCCGGAGATTACGGCGGTGCCGCCTCGAGACAGGGCGCCGAGGCCGGTCGAAGTGCGCTCCAGGGAATTCCGGCCCCGTGAGGCGCGGGAAATCGTCACGCATCGACGAACGGAGGCGCGCCCCGCTTCAGTGGCGGTCGTGCCGGTGCCGGCGGAACGCGTCCCCGGGCGGGTGGGGGAAAACG
>CAZRQE010000110.1:0-14466 GCA_964602175.1 uncultured Gemmatimonadaceae bacterium
CCGGGCGCGGGAGAGGGCAAGGGCGAGGGCCGGAGGGAAGGAGGTGAGCAAGCCCGTCCGGGCACTGCGGCTACCCGCTGACGCCGATTCTAAACATTATTGTTTAGTATCGGCCGAACCCGAGGCTGACGCCGCTTCTCCAAATACACCGGCAAGTACAGCAGCCCGAAGAAGACGGCCGCCAGCACCTCCAGCTTGAGCAGGTACCACGGCCAGGGCAGAAAGATGAAAGGAGACGCGGTGTCCGGGATTGCCCGCAAGTACATGTAGTTGCCGTCCACCAGCAGGTTGACGGGCGTCACGGCCGCGGCCATGACGTTCAGCGCGACGAACGCGCGCACCAGCGATCTGAACGTCGGTCGCATGCCCAGCCCGAAGGTGGCGAACAGTGCCGCGACTACGATGGCGCCGTGGGAGACGAAGTACTGGAAGAAGAGGTAGTGGGGGAAGCCTTCTGACAGCTCCGGCGTCACCATCGCGTTCGTGGCGCCCGCGAGCCCCCAGAAATACACGAGTTCGAAGGTCCAGCGCCGGCGGAAGAGCAGCATCGCCACAGACAGCAGGATGGTCATTCCGCAGACGTGAAGCGGCAGGTGCTCGCGCACGAACACCTCGCCGCCCTCCGTGACGTACCGGTAGACCCAGCCCACGGACTGGTTCACCAGAAGCACCGCGGCCAGGCCGATGCACAGCCCCCGTGTGATGCGAGGCGAGTCCGACCGCCTCGCAACGACCGTCGTGGCGGCGGCAACCGCCACCATCAGCACCACCGCGGCGAGGTGCGCCGGGCCAAAGAGCTCGAAGGGAGGGGCGGACATCGGCCCAAGCTAACGGGCTGGCTCGGGCCCACGCACGGACGCTATTGCGGAGCCGGCATCGCGTCCCCCACCCACGTGCCCCGTCCGCCCATCGCGGCCACCCGAAACCCGAGCCGGTGGCGGGCGGCGAAGCGCAGCGCCTTATCCTGCACCACGCCGCCGCCGATGCAGCGTACGCGGTCCCAGCTCACGGTGCGGAACGGCGCCAGGCCACGCTCGCGGCGCGGATCGCCGGGGAACACCCCGTCCACGTCCTTCACCAGGCGGATTTCGGCCGCGCCGACCGCGTGACCGAGGAAGAGCGCGGTCAGGTCGGAGCCGCCCCGCCCGAGCAGCGACGGCACCCCGGTCACGTCGACGCCGACGAAGCCCGGGACCACGATCACGTCCGCACACGCGAACGCGGCGGCGATCTTGCGGGTGTCGACGGCAACGGGATCGGCATCCCGGAGCGCGCCGCGGGTACGAACGCACAACTGCGCGGCAGTAAATCCGGCAGACGGGACGCCGACATCCGCCAGCGCGATCCGCAGAAGCGCCACCGACGCCTCTTCGCCCGTGGCGAGGAGAGCGGCCACGAGGGCGTCCCGCGGCTCGGCCGCCACGGCCTTCGCGGCGGAAAGCAGCGCCTCGGTCGTGTTCCCCATCGCCGACACCACCGCAATCACCTTGCGGCCGTCCGCCACCTCCTGCCGCACATGTTCAGCGACCCGCCGATACCCCTCCTGCCCGGCCAGCACCGACGAGCCGAACTTCACAACCGCGGTCACGCCGCCTGGCACACGACCTCCTCCACGCGGCAAAGGGCGCGCTCCAGATCGGCCACCAGGTCGTCCGGCGACTCGATCCCGACCGACAGCCGCAGCAGACCCTCGCGGATACCGGCCACGATCTGGGCGTGCTGGTCCATCGACGCGTGCGTCATCGTCGCCGGGTGCGCGACCAGGCTTTCGACGCCCCCGAGCGACTCGGCCAGCGCAAAGTGCTCGAGCCCGTCGACGAACGCCTCGACCGCTTCGCGCCCCCCCCGGAGCTCGAACGAGATCAGGCTGCCCCATCCCAGCTGTTGCCGGCGGGCGGTCTCGTGGCCGGGATGCCCCGCCAGACTGGGGTGGTTCACCCTGGAGACCACGTCGCTGTCCGACAGCAGATCGACGACGCGCAGCGCGTTCGCCTCGTGTGCCCGCACCCGCGCGTGCAGTGTCCGGATCCCGCGCAGGGTCAGGTACGAATCGAAGGGCGAACCGGCCACGCCCATCGCGTTCGTCCACCACGCCACGTCCTCGAACAGCTCCTCGTCCCCCGCGATCACCGCGCCTCCGACCACGTCGCTGTGGCCGTTCAGGAACTTGGTGGTCGAGTGCACCACGAGATCCGCGCCGAAGTCGAGCGGCCGCTGGTTGACCGGCGACAGGAAGGTGTTGTCCACCACGCACACCGCGCCGATCTCCCGCGCCAGGCGGGTCCACGCCGCGATGTCGGTGATCCGCAGCAGCGGGTTGCTCGGCGTTTCGATCCAGATCATGCGTGGCCGCATCGCTCGCGCACGCGCCCTGGCGCCCGCGGCTGTCTGGTCAACGAAGCGCACCTCGTAGGACCCGCGCGCCGCCTCGGCCGAGAACAGGCGATGGCTGCCCCCGTAGCAGTCGTGGGGGGCCAGCAGCAGGTCGCCGGCCGACAGCAGCCGCGTGACGACCGCGATCGCCGACATGCCCGAAGACGTGACCACCGCGCCGCATCCGCCCTCCAGTTCGGCGATCGCCTCGGCGGCGAGGTCGCGGGTGGGGTTTCCGCTCCGCGTGTAGTCGTACCTGGCGTACACGCCGGGCGACTCGAACTGGAAGTTGGACGAGAGGTGGATGGGCGGCATGACCGAACGGTGGCCCGGGTCGGCACAGAGTCCGGCGCGAACCGCGCGGGTGACGGGTGAAGGGGTGGGGTTCATCGGGGTGCCTCCTCTTCGGCGAGGCCAAGGGTGATCTGGCGTGCGACTTCCCCCGTTTCCTTGAGGAAGGCGTCGTGGCCGAACAATGACGGGATGGTGACGTGGCCGACGGGGGGCCGGCCCTGGCGCCGGGCGAGTTCGTCGACCAGCCAGGGCGGGACGATGACATCGGTGTCGAAGGAAACGAGGAGCGCGTCGGACGGGAGCGAGCCTGCGCGGGTGGTGTGGAGGTCGATCGACTCGGACAGCGCCAGGAAGCGGTCGGTGGTGAAGACCCGGGCGAAGGCCGCGCCGCGGGAATCGAGGTACTCCTCGACAGGGAAGCGCGACGGGGTTTGGCCGGGGGTGAGGGCGAAGGAAGAGAAGCGGGCCTCGAACTCGTCGATGCTCCGGTAGGTGGTCATCGCGAGGGCGCGGGCGAGGGCCAGGCCGCGTGCGCCGTGACCGGTCTCGGCGCCCAGCGTCGCGGCCGCGCGCTGGACGGTGCGCACGGCGGTGGCCATGGGGTGCGTTCGATGGGCGGCGCCGAGGATGACGAGTTTCGACACCCGCGCGGGGAAGAGTTCGGCGAAGGCGAGGGCCACCATGCCGCCGTAGGAGGCGCCGACCAGCGAGGTCGCCGTGACGCCGAGGTGGTCGAGCACCGCCGCGAGGGCTCGGGCCTGGTCGTGGGTTGTCACCGGGCGGAGGACATCGTCTTCGCACGGGCCGCCGAGGAAATCCATGCCGATGAGCAGCCGGCGTGCCGGGTCGAGGGCGCCGCCCTGCTCCACCACCCCCCTCCACCAGCCGGGTTCGGGGTGCGCCGGCGTCGGTGCGAGGTGGCGACCCGCCGAGATTCCGCCCAGGACGACGGTTGGGGCGTGGTCGGGGCCCACCGCTTCGAAGTCGACCGGCACGGTGCGCGGCCCGAGGTGATCGAATTCGATGCGGGCGCTGAGGGTCGAGCGGACGGCGGGCGTCGGACCGACTGCGGGCGCGAGGCTGCGGGCCGGTGCCGAAGCGGGGCCAGGCGCGTAGGAAAGGGCTGCGCCGGCGGGGAAGCTGGGCATCGTTCAGGTTCTCCGGGTCTGGACCGCTCATCGGACTCCGGAGATTCGACACCCTTGTACTTCCGGCTACCGCTCCGAAGAGCGGTGGGCGGTTCATCTTTGCGGCCGGACGCGGGGTCCACCGGACACACGGTCCGCCGCAGGAGTTGGCACCTTTGCGGGAATGCCACTTCCCGCTGGTTGCCCCGGCTTCACAGGGCCTGTCCCTCAGCCGGTCTCGATGAGTTGTCGTTGGAAGATAGCTACAACGGTCTGCGCCGCGCGTCAAGCACTTTCGCGCGGAGGATCAAGCGCCATCGCTGGCGCCGGGCCGCGGGTAGGACCCCAGGATCCTGAAGAGGGCGGCGCGATTTCGCATGCCGCGCAGGGCCTCGCTGACGATCGCGTCGTCGCGGTGGCCTTCGATGTCGATCAGGAAGATGTAGCGGCCCAGGCTGCGCCGGTCGGGGCGCGACTCGATCTTGAGCATGTTGATTCCGCGGCTGGCGAGCTCGCCGAGGGCGCCATGGAGGATGCCGGCCGCGTCTTCCGTGAAGTCGAGGCAGATGGAGGTCTTGTCGCGGCCCGTCGGCTCGGCGTCGTTCCGGGCGAGCACCACGAAACGCGTCTTGTTGTTGGCGGCGTCCTCGATGTTGTGAGCGAAGATCTTCGCGCCGAAGATCTCGGCCGCGCGCCGGCTGGTGATCGCCGCGGCGGGGCGGGTGCTCGACCCCATGTCCTTGACGGCGCCCGCCGTGCTCAGGGAGGCCACGGGTTCGGCCTCGGGAAGATGCTCCGCGATGTAACCGCGGCACTGCGCCAGCGCCTGCGGATGCGAATACACCACGCGCACCAGGGGGAGAGCGAAGCCGGTCTGAACCAGCAGGCAGTGGTGGATGGGCAGCACGATCTCCCGGCGGATCATGAGATCCGTGCTGTGGATCAGCAGGTCCGTGGTGTGCGTTACGGCGCCCTCAAGGCTGTTCTCGATCGGTACGACGGCCTGGTCGGCCGCGCCTTCCTGCACCGCTGCGATCACCGCCGCGATGGTGCCGAAGGGCACGAGTTGCGAGGCATGGCTCGCGTGCCGCAGCGCCGCTTCCTCGCTGTACGTCCCGCGCGGACCCAGAAACGCCACTCTCATGAGTGGGAATGTAACGCATCTATCGCACTTCCCCGATCGTGACCCGGTATGGCGTCGCGGCGCTGCGCCCCTCCACCACCAACGCCAGGTACGGCTCCCTGCCCTCGCCGTGGGCGGCCAGCGCCGTCCAGGCGTGCGCGGTCGTCGTCCAGCGGGCATCGGCCGCACGTTCCTGGGGCATGTCAATGGCGCTGACGGTCCCATAGGCCGGGTTGAACACGACGTCGAGGTATTCGTAGAACACGTCTCCCGTCGCGCTGGCGGCATCCACGACCACCTTCCAGGTTCCGGCCGCCGGGTCGTGCACCACCACCGATTCGTCGCCCACCGGATCGCCGTCCACGCGCACGCCGGTGCACTCGTCGCCCGTGCAGTCGAAGACGTAGACGTCGAGATCGGCGCTGGCGGCTCCGCCGGCGGCCGCCCCCGCGCCCTCGGCGTCCGCGTGCTCCACCGCGGTGCGCACCATCAGCGCCGACGACCCGGGCAGCACCTCGATCTCGTACACCTGCTGGCCCAGGGGCGCGATCGAGTTGTACTCGCGCCGTGCGCTTCCCACCGGCGTGTTCACCGCGCCCCCCGTGAAGGACGCCATCCGGTTGGTGATCCACACCTGGTGCGTTCCGGTGCCGGCAGCCGTCGCAGCCGCCGGGGCCCCGTTGTCGGCGGCCATTCCCGCCGCGACCACCTCCACATCGGCCGCCAGGGCCGACACCGTCAGCGTCGCGGGCGTGGGCGGCACCGGTTCGTGCTCCTTCGCCTGCTCCCAGTCGAAGGTACGCGTGTCGGCGATGTCGCCCAGCCGCACCTCCCACGTGCCCGCGATCGGGTTCGCCACCACCTGCGTGATTCCTCCGGCGTCGCTCCGGATCATCTCGCCGCGCTGGCCGCGCGTGTCCGGACGGAAGACCCCCAGGGTGACCGGGCGCTCCTCCCACCCGACGTCGATCTTCAGCGCGGTCGTCCCCTCCGGCACGTCGAAGAAGTAGCTCTTGAGCCCCGGGCGCGGGATCTCGGCTTCCTGTCGGGCCGTGTAGCCGTTGGCCGAATTCAGGGGCTCGGGCGCCACAATGGCCGCATGGGACCGGTGCGCGTACCCGGCCACGTCGTCGTGGTGCAAGGTCAGGTGCGCGGTGTGCACGCCATGCCCCGCCGGGGTGACGGTCACGGGGAAGTCGACCGGCGTGTTGAGCGGCAGGGTGACGGTCAGCGGCGAGGAATAGGTGCCGTGGTCGTTGCCCTCCCAGGTGACGTCGAAGGTCATGTTGCCGGACGGGCCGGACGTGCGCGTGAAGGTGACGGTGCGTTCGCCGCGCTCGCCCGCCTTCCAGCCGCTGCGCTCGTAGAGGCCGAAGCCCTCGTGCGGGGTCGGGAGCAGGTGGCTGTAGGGCGTGACCACCGACGAACGCGCCTCGATGTCGACGGCCAGCGCGCCGGACTCGAGCTGCTGCAGGATGTCCCACGCCCCGGCGACGCTCACCACGCCGTTGCCCTGCTTGTACGCCGCGATGTTGGGCACCCAGCGCGCGCCCCGCGTGATCGCGTACTTGAGCCGGTACGGGTCGATCGGGATGCCCGCCTGCCGCGCCGCGCTGATCAGGAGCGCGCCGGCTCCGGTGGCGGTCGGCGTGGCCGTCGAGGTGCCGCCGGCGATCGTGTAGCCGGGCGGCAGCTGGAAGAGGCCGGCCATCGCCCGCCCCTCGATGAACCCCAGCCAGGTGCTGACGTAGTTGGAGGGCGAGATCACGTCGGGCTTGAGCGTGCCGTCGCCCATGGGGCCGTAGCCGCCGGTGATGAGCAGGTTGTCGTCGTGCTCGACGCGCACGCCGTGGTTCATGAAGAAGTTGTCCTTGCTCTCGTGGCCGCCGATGCCGATGACGCCCCGCCCCATCACGATGTCGTCGATCGCGCCGAGGATGGGGAAGTTGTGGGTGGGGGAGAAGATGGAGGCCCCGTACCGCTCCACGAGCCGGTCGGCGATCACCGATGGGACCAGCCGGCCGTCGCGCAGCAGGTAGTTGCGCGTGATGTTCGAACTCTGCTCGAAGTAGATCAGGTCGGCGTCCGCGTCCCGGGCCGCCACGATCGTGGCCTCGGTCTGACCATACGCCGAGCCGCCCTCGCCCACGCTGGCCAGCTGCGCCCCCGGGGCCACCCCCTCGAAGCGCCCGCTCTCGCCGCGGCTGGCCAGGATCGCGCCGACCACCAGCGTCCCGTGCGACGCGATGCCCAGGTTCAGCGCCACCCGGCCCTTGTCGCGGTCGATCTGGATCCCGAAGCCCACCGACTCGCGCACCGGGGTCTCGGGGTCGTCGGTGCCGAAGACGCCGAAGACCGGCCGCTCGTCGTATTCGCCCAGCGCGGTCTCGTCGGTGAAGTCGAGGTCCTGGTCGATGTCGACCCACACATCGCCGGCCGCCTCGTCCCAGAGCACCGCGAAGAGGCGGCTCGACCCCTCCGGATTGCCGTCGCGGTTGATGTCGCGCTCCAGGCTGGATCCGTAGACGCCCATGGTGTCGGCCCTGACCTCGTCGAACAAAGCGATCCGGAAGAGCCCGTCGCGCGGGGCCGTGTACGAGGAGTCCCGGTAGACGAAGGAACCGCCGGCCGCCTCGACCATGTCGTCCATGTCCAGCCACCAGCCGTTGTCCTCGATCTCGGGGTCCAGGACGTTCCGGTAGACGGCGATCTTGGGGATCTCCGAGCCGTCCATGGCGCGCGCGGTCTGCAGTTCGGGCAGCAGCATGTCCGGCAGCATGTCGATCATGGCGACCACCACGCCCCGCCCGTCCCAAGTGGGGTTCTCCGCCCGGAACTCGAGCGCGCGCATGTCGCCCAGCGGGCTGTAGCGGTTGCTGAGCGGCTGGTCGCCGAGGACGGGGGGCCACACCGTGTCGGCGGGCAGCCCCGGCGCCTCCGCCTCGCCCCCCGCCAGGCCGAACGAGCGCGGCCGGCCGGTGATCGAGACGTCCACGCTGTGCACGTCGCCGAGCGCGACCAGCTCTTCCACGCGGTCCACCGGGACCCACGCGCGCAGGTAGTCGACGTCGTCCGCGCGGAATCCCACGCGGCCCCCCATGCCCTCGACGGCCGCCGCCACGCGCGCGTTCCGCCCCGGCATCGAAGCGATGACCAGCACGACTTCGCTCTCGCCGCGGGCACGCGCCTGCGCGAGCTCGCCGCGCGCGTCCTTGAACAGGTAGGGCCGCCGTTCGGGCTGGGCGGCTGCGGGGGACGCGGCAACGGTGCCCGCAATGGCGAAGCCCGCGGCCAGGGTTGCGAGGATCAGGAGAAAACGCGCGGGAACTGCGGCCTTGGGTCGCATGATGGCACTCCGGGATCAAGGCGTCGGGACGGTCTGCACATGCAGAATTGTGCGCCACAGCGAGCTTCCGCAATGCTGTGCCGGCCGCTGTGCCGCCGGCCGCTATGCCGCCGGACGCTCCACGCGCAGGCTCAGGATGTCGGCGTCGTGGTACTTCTGGTGGCGCACGGAGGTCGCGAGGTGACGGAGCAGCCGCAACGAGAAGTCGTGCTGCGTCGGAATCTCGACCGCGTGCTCCCCGACGAGCGCGAGGCGGTCCTCGATGTTCCCCTCTCCCGACGCGGCGATGAACTCCAGCTCCGCCGCCCCGGGCACCGAGCGCACGCTGACGCGCAACCGCCTCCCGGCGCCCGCATCGTCGCCCTCCGCGCCCTCAGCCCCCGCGTCCCCCAACAGGCTCACCAAGGCCTCTTCGGCGGCCAGCGAGACCCGTCTGGCCATTGCATCGTCCCAGCGCGCACGCGTAGAAAAGTCGCCGAGGAACGCCTGAATCTTCGGCAGGGCGTCCGTGCCGAGGGTGGTCGCGAGGCGCTTGCGGCGCGGACCGGTGAGTTCGACGAACACGGACAGCAGGAGCGCGGTCAGGCCGCCGGAAGTCATCCCGTTGCCCAGCATTTCGGCAAAGAAGGGGCTCATCTGGCCGGTGAAGAGGCCGCCGGCCTGGAAGCCCGAGCCGATCCAGAACGACACGCCCACGATCGCGGCCTTGCGGTAGTTCATGCCGTCGCCGACGACGATCCGCATGCCAAGCACGAAGAGGATGGCGATCAGCACCAGTCCGTAGGCGCCGATGACCGCGTTCGGAATCGAGAGGACGACGGCCACGAACTTCGGCAGGAAGGCCAGCGCCATGAACCCCACCCCGATGCAGACGCCCACCCGCCTGGCGGCGACGCCGGTGATCTCGACGATCGACACGCTGCTCGAATACGTGGTGTTGGGCACGGTGGCGAGCAGCCCCGACAGGAAGTTGCCCAGCCCGTCGGCCATGACGGCGCCCTGAACCCCGCGGAAGTCCGTGGCCCGGCCGTCGCGCCACGAAACGCGCTGCACGGCCACCGCGTCGCCGATGGTTTCGATCGCCCCGACGAGGGTGACGAACACGAAGGCGGGCAGCAGCGCCCAGAAGGTCGGTCCGAAGCTGAAGTCGAACCCGGGCCAGCCGGCTACCGGCAGCCCGATCCACGGGGCCGCGGCCACCTGCTCCCACGAGAACAGATCGAAGTAGGCGGCGAAAATGCAGCCGGTCACGATGCCGATCACGGGGCCCCAGAGCCGCATGGCGCCGCTCGCGCGGAGGATGATGACCATTGTGACGGCGAGCGTGGCAACCGCCGTGACGGGGCCGGCCGCGGGCGCCACGCCCTGGGGCACCTGCTCGATCAGGTCCAGGAGGAGCGGCATGACCGTGACCGCGATCAGCATGATCACGGTGCCGGCGACGGTGGGCGTGATGATGCGGCGGAGCAGCGCGAGCCGCGACGCGAGCAGGAACTGGAAGAGCGCCGAGGCGGCGACCAGTGTGGCCAGCATCCCGGGTCCCCCCCGCGCGAGCGAGGTGACCGCCACCGCGATGAACGCGCCCGACGTGCCCATCAGGAGGATGTAGCCCGACCCGAACCGCCACACCCGCCTGGCCTGCACCATGGTGGTGATGCCGCTGACGAGGAGCGCCGCGCACGCCGCCCACGACAGGAACAGCTCGCTCTCGCCGGCGGTGCGCACCACGATTGCGATCGTGATGACGATCGGGCCGAGCGTGAGAATGCAGTACTGCAGCGCCAGTCCGATCGAGATGGGAAACGCGGGTTTCTCGTCGGGCTGAAAACGGACTCCGGTGCCTGCCTGGGTCGGCGGAGGGGTCATGGGGGATCTCGCGTTTGGGGGAAAGGCACAGTATCGGGGACGCCGCGCACCGGCGCAATGAAGCGGGCGCTGGTGGGTCGCGGGAACCTTGCGGCGCCGCGGACGGCGACCGAACCTTGGGAGCCACAGGACACACCGTTGGAGGGATTGCCATGAGATCGAAACAGGACACGCTGCGCCGTCCGCTGTTCGCAGCGCTGCTGGCGCTGACGGTTGCGTGCGCCGCGCCGGAGCAGGGGGCCGACGGCGAGGGGGCCGCAGCCGAACCGATGGCCGCCGAGGTCCACGAGATGCCGCCCGCCCCGATGGCGGACCCCGCCGATGTCGAGTCGGTGGAAGCGGTCGTGACCGCGGTCTACGAATCCATTTCGGGCAACGCCGGCGTGCCGCGGGACTGGGACCGCTTCCGCTCCCTCTTCCTGCCGGGCGCGCGCCTGATGCCGGTGGCCACCGAACACCTGGAGAACGGCCGCCGGAGCTCGATCAACTCGATTTCCCCCGAGGAGTTCGCGGAGGGGTCCGACGGGTTCTTCGAAGAGCAGGGATTCTTCGAGGTCGAAATCGGCAGCGTCACCGAGACCTACGGCGACATCGCGCACCGCTTCAGCAGCTACGCGTCCATGCGCACCGACGACCCGAACGAGGAGCCCTTCAACCGGGGCATCAACTCGTTCCAGCTCCTGCACGACGGCGAGCGCTGGTGGATCCTCAGCATCTTCTGGCAGCACGAGCCGGACGCGGGGCCGATCCCGGAGAAGTACCTGGACAGCTAGCCGGGCCGCCGCCGGCCGTCAGTACGCCGGCTCCGCCGGACGCTTTTCGCCCGCCGTGACGGCCACCTGCAGGCGGTTCTCGCGGGGCGGGAGGCTGCACACCGAGAACGGGGTGAAGACGCACGGCGGGTTGTAGGCGCGGTTGAAGTCGATGACGGTCCAGCCGTCGTCGTTCGCGCGGGGAACGCGCATGTAGCGGCCCCCCTGATACGTGTCCGAGGTGGCGGTGGAGTCCCACAGCGAGATGAAGTAGGTGCTGCTGGTGGGGCGCGCGAAGGCGACGAGGCGGTGCTCGCGGTCGCCCGCTTCGAAGACCAGTTCGCCGGGCGACTCGTTCTCGACGGTGCCGCCGCGCACGTCCGCGAGGGGGACGATGCGGGGCTCGGGGTAGGGGTCGAACCGGGCCGGGAGCCGCCAGTCGTTGCTCACCGTGAAATAGTCGGGGAGCTGGAAGGCGGCGAGGCGGGGCGCGTCGCGGTCCCACACGCGCAGCCAGAGGCGATCCGTCCCGCGCTCGGAGTGGATGCGCAGGCCGAGGGATCCCAGTGAGAGGATGGTGGTGTTCTCCTGGCGGTCGTTGCGGAGAGCGAGTTCTTCCGTGACTGCCGTGGCGACGTCGAGGGTCAGGCCGCTCTCTGCCTCCGGCACCATACGCACCTCGCCGTTCTCGAGGTGGAGGGTTCCCGCGAAGGGAGGGGCGTCCTCGGGCGGCAGGACGATCGCGAGCGAGGAGTCGGAGCCGAAGCGGTTGGGGCCTTCGGCGAGCGCCCAGAGGCCGGCCCAGCTGACGACGCCCGCGGCCGGGTTCGTGAGGCTGCGGTGGCGGTTGGCGCGCCATTCCGCGTGCTCTTCCGCGAGGATTCCCGGGGAGATGGGGTCGAGGTCGGGACCCGGGTCGGCGGCGCATCCGGCGGTGAGGGCGGCCAAGGCGGCGAGGGCGGTGAGGGCGGCCAGGGCGGCGAAAGCCGGGGCTGCGCGGAATGTAAGGAAAAGTTTACAAACTGTCATGTTTAGTTTCCATAGCTGACCTCGATGCTGATGTCCGTCAACCTCGTCAGGGTAACGCTCGGATCATCTGACTACAATGGCGGCGGCAGACGACGAACACCCGGCCTTGTTGCAGGCCAGTACCTGGTATTCGGTCGGTACGAATTCGAACACCCTTGAATTGGGGTGGCTGTCGTGGTAGCTCGTCCCTGGGGCCGCGACCTCGGCCTCGCGTTCTCCTTCCTGGTACACTCGGTAATACGTTGCGCCGGGCACTTCGTCCCATCCGATTTCCGCTTCGTCGGTACCCAGGGGCACTTCGACCCTGGTGCCCCGGATCCCTGTGGCCGACGGCGGGATCGCGACCGGTCCCGAAGCCTCGCTTCTTCCCCCGGCCGGAGCTGATTGGTCCGTACATCCGGCGTCGGTGCAGGCCTTGATCCTGTAGTAGTACGTGGCATCGCTGCTCAATCCATCGTCGACGTGGCGGAGGTCGTTTTGTCCATTGGTGGCGACAGCCCCGTCGACCAGTGAGTATGGTCCACCCGGAGCGGTGCTGCGATACAGCTCGACGTGCTCCGCCCACCGGCTCTTCAGACTCAGGGTCAGCGAACTGCCGTCCCGGCCGACCACGGCAACCGAAGCGCCCGGGGGAGGGCCCGCCCAGCCCGCGTAGGAGCATCCTGCCGCACCGCACGCGACAATCCAGTAGTGATTCGCGTTCTGGTCCGGATCGGTGTGCGTGTAGGTGTTGCCCTGCACGCCGGTCGCCAACTCGTTGCACAGGAACGTGCTTCCGTCGGGCCGGACCATGCATTGATCCAAAAGACTGTGGTGGTAGATGTTGTAGTGGGTCGCTTCAGCCGACGGCTCCCAGTGGAGCACCATTGTCGAACCTTGCCGCTCGTACCGTGCTCCAGCCGGTGGGGCCAGGGCGGCGACAAACACATCGAAGTACTGCCTGGCGGTCTCGTCGCCATCGGTTGCCGTCACCGCTACCCGCGGTTCCATCTTCGGATCTCGCTCGTCGGTCACCGCCTCCAACGTCAGTACGCTCCCGGTCAGCGAGACCGAAACACCCGGTTGGAAGAGGTCCCGGGCGCCGTAGGACAGCTGCTGGCCTTCCGGATCCCTGAAGTAGCCGGAAAGATCGAGAGTACGCGTGCTGCCGACCGCCATGTTCAGACTGGCGAGGTCGGCCGCGCTGTACGGGGCCTGGTTGCCGACGGTCACCATAAAGCTCTGTTCCACCGACGCCCCCGCCGGATCCGTCGCCGTCACCGTCAGCCGGGCGCTGCCCTGTCCCACGGGCGCAATCCCCAGCACGGCATCGTCGCTCACATAGCCGAAGGCGACGATCGCCTCGGATGTCTCGACCGTGTAGGTCAGCGTGTCGCCGTCCGGATCGCTGAAGTAGGTCGAGGGATCCAGGCGCACGGGTCTTGTCAATGGCATGTCGGGAATGGAGGCTGCTGCTTCGGGGGAGCGGTTGAGCCGCACGGTTACGGCAGCCGTGCCGGAGGCCGACCCCGCCGTCGCCGTGATCGTGGCGCTTCCGTTCGCCACCGCCGTCGCCTGCCCGGAAGCGTCCACGACCGCAACCGACGCGTCGCTGCTCGTCCACGCGACGGTGGCCCCTGTCATGACCTGCCCGTTCTGGTCGCGCACCTCGGCGGTGAACCGGACGGTCTCTTCAGGGGCGGTCAGCGTGGCGGTGGCCGGGGTGACCGTTACCGTGGTGGCGACCGGAGCCGGAGGAGGGGCCGGGGGCTCCACGGTGCCATCGCCGCACGAGAGGACCAGCAGGGCGATTGCGGTGGCTGCAATTGCAGGGGGGGTGCCGGCGCAGCACCGTGATACGTACGTCATATTGCCTTGCTCTTCATCGATAAACAGACGACTACCATACGCACGGCACGATAGATTCGGGATCGCCGCAGTCGCAACGGCCTGGTGCCATGCGCCGCAATCAGCCTTGACCTCCGGGATCCCCCGGCAATCGGTCCCATTCAGCCATGTAGGCGCCCCGGCGACGATCCGATACTTCCCGCGAGACACAGTACGCACCCACGCACGACGACCTGGGGGCCGTCATGCCAAGATGCCTCGCCGGAGCCCGGATTGGCCCGCAAACACGACGAGACCTACAAGCTCATCTTCTCCCAGCGCGCGGCCGTCGAGGAGCTGGTCCGCAACTTCGTGGGCGAGGACCTGGCCGACGAACTCGACTTCGACACGCTCGAGGCCCTTCCCACCGATCGGATCAGCGGGAGCCAGGTTAAGCGCCAGTTGGATCTGCTCTGGAAGATTGGTTTCCGGGGCAGCTGGCTCTACCTGCTGATCCTTCTCGAGTTCCAGTCGGAGAGCGACTACTTCATGGCACTCCGCATACTGACGTACGTCTGCCTGACCTACGAGGAATTGCTCCGCCGCAAGGAGCTGAAGGCGGGCGACAAGCTGCCGCCGGTCCTGCCGGTCACGGTGTACAACGGCCAGCCCCGCTGGCGAGCCGCAACGGACATCTCCGAACTGATCGTCCCGGTGCCGGAACCGCTGCCGCGCTATCTGCCGCGGGCG
>CAZRQE010000111.1:0-6674 GCA_964602175.1 uncultured Gemmatimonadaceae bacterium
GCCCCCGCCTCCGCACAGGACGGCGAGTGGCGCTACTGGGGCGCCGACGCGGCCAGCTCGCGCTATTCCCCCCTCGACCAGATCGACGCCTCCAACTTCAACGACCTCGAGGTGGCGTGGACGTGGCGGGGCGACAACTTCAGCCCCAGCCCCACGCAATACCTGCGCGCGACCCCGATCTATGTGAACGGGACGCTGTATTCGGTGGCCGGCACCCGCCGCACCGCCGTCGCCATCGATCCCGCGACCGGCGAGACCCTGTGGACCTTCCGCGAGCCCCACACCAAGCGGTGGGAGGACTCGATGCGGAAGGACTACGGCAAGGGCGTCGCCTACGCCGAGGTGGACGGGCGCGGCATGATCTACCTGGTCACCCCCGCGTTCTTCATGCACGCGCTGGACCCCGAGACCGGACACCCCGTCGAATCCTTCGGCAAGCACGGCACCGTCGACCTCCTGACCGACCTCGGCCCCTGGGAGCACCACCCCGAGGACGGCCTGCCCCCCGAAGTCGGCTACATCACCAACTCGTCGCCCCCGATCGTCGTCAACGGCGTGGTCGTGGTCGGCAACTCCCACGAGCAGGGCTACTTCCAGACCCGGAAGGAGAACGTGCCCGGCAACGTGCTGGCGTACGACGCGGCGACCGGCGAGCACATGTGGACCTTCAACGTGATCCCGCAGGAGGGCGAGTTCGGCAACGACACCTGGGAGAACGACGCCTGGAAGTGGACCGGCAACGTATCCGCGTGGGCGCCCCTCTCCGCGGACGCCGAGCTGGGCCTGGTCTACGTCGTCACCGACCCGCCGACGATCGACTACTACGGCGGCTTCCACCCCGGTGACAACCTCTTCGCGACCTCGATCCTCGCCATCGACGTGCAGACGGGCGAGCGGCGCTGGCACTACCAGACCGTGCACCACGACGTCTGGAACTACGACAACCCCACCGCGCCCAACCTCGTCGACATCAACGTCGACGGACGCGCCATAAAGGCGATCGTGCAGACCACCAAGCAGGGCTGGGCCTACGTGCTCGACCGCGAGACCGGCGAGCCCGTCTGGCCGATCGAGGAGCGCCCGGTCCCGCAGTCCGACGTGCCCGGCGAGCAGCTTTCGCCCACGCAACCCTTCGTCACGCGGCCCGCGCCCTACGAGATGCAGGGCATCACCGAGGACGACCTGATCGACTTCACGCCCGAACTCCGCGCGATGGCGCTCGACATCGTGAAGGACTTCCGCCTGGGCCCGCTCTTCAATCCCCCCTCGGTCGAGGGCAGCCCGGACGGTGTGGCCATCCACTGCCCCGGCGCCAACGGCGGGGCCAACATCCCGGGCGGCTCGGCGGTGGACCCCGAGAGCGCGATCCTCTACGTCGCCTCGACCAGGGGATGCAGCGCGCCCAGACTCGTTCCGGGCACCGACGAAGACCCCGACTCCAACGTCGACTGGGTGAGCGTAGGACCGGGCGGCGTCCGGGGTCCCCAGGGCCTGCCGATCTTCAAGCCCCCGTACGGCACCATCACGGCCATCGACCTCAACACCGGCGACCACGTCTGGCAGATTCCCAACGGTCAGACGCCGGACGCGGTCCGCAATCACCCGATGCTGGAGGGCGTCGACATCGGCAACACCGGCGCGCGCTCGCACGCCACCAAGCTCGTGACCAGCACCCTGCTCATGTACGCCGAAGGCCGGGGTGCCGCGCCCGTATTCCGCGCGGTCGACAAGATGACCGGCGAGGAGCTGGGGGCCGTCGAGATCCCCGGTTCCACCGTCACGGCCCCGATGACCTACATGCACGAGGGCGTCCAGTACGTGGTGATGGCGATCAACCGCCGAGGGCTTCCCGGTTCGCTGGTGGCGCTGCGTCTGCCGGAGTAGCGGCGGCAGGAATCAGGACAGAAGGAGGATGGAAATGAGGACGACGAATCCGGCGGCGGCCGCGCTCGCCGCGCTGACCGGCATCCTTCTGGCCACGGGGTGCCTGCAGGAAACCCCGGCCGGCGACTCCGGCTCCCGTGACCACGCAGGCTTCTTCGACGGAACCGGCGGCGAGTGGATCGACCTCTCCCACTCCTTCGGGCCGTCCACGATCTACTGGCCCACCGACACGCTCGGCTTCCAGCTCACCGAACTGGCGTACGGCCACACCGAGGCCGGCTACTTCTACGCCTCCTACTCGTTCGCGTCCGCCGAGCACGGCGGCACCCACCTGGACGCGCCCATTCACTTCGCCGAGGGGCGCCAGGCCGCCCACGAGATCCCGCTCTCGCAGCTCATCGCACCGGCCTCCGTGGTCGACGTCACCGCTGGGGCCGACGCCGACCCGGACTACCTCCTGTCGGTCGACGACCTCACCGCGTGGGAGGCCGAACACGGCCCCATCGCCGACGGCACGGCGCTGCTCATCCGCACGGGGTGGTCCTCACGCTGGAGCGACCGCACCGCCTACCTGGGCACCGACCTGACCGGCCCCGATGCCGTGCCCGAATTGCACTTCCCGGGCATCGGCACCGAGGCCGCGCAGTGGCTCGTCGACAACCGCAACATCGGCGCGATCGGGATCGACACGCCCAGCATCGACTACGGCCAGTCCACCGACTTCCGCTCGCACGTGATCCTGTACAGTGACAACATCGTGGGGTTCGAGAACCTCACCAACCTGGACCGGCTCCCGCCCACCGGGGCCGGGATCGTCGCGCTCCCGATGAAGATCGAGGGAGGCAGCGGCGGGCCGCTGCGGATTGTGGGGTGGGTGCCGGGCTGATCACCGCGTCGCCCACAGCCAGTCGTAGCTCAGCCGCAGGTAGTAGTAGCCGCCGTTGAAGCCGTAGGGAGCGCTCTCGGGATAGAGCGCGCCCACGCCGCCCGAGTTGGGGTTCTCGTCCGGGTAGGCGTTGAACAGGTTGTTCGCTCCGATGGCGATCGCAGCATTGTCCGCCAGCGGCAACGAGACTTCGGCGTCGAAGAGGACCCGCGCGCCGTAACGCAGGTCCGGGTCGCTGAGCTCGGAATCGTAGAAGCCGTCGTAGTAGGTCCCACGGACCAGGGCGCTCAGACTGCCCAGCTGCTGCGACAGGCTGAGCACGCTGCGATAGCGCGGCAAAGCCCGCTCCAGCTGGTCCACGCGCGCGTCGTTCACGACTTCCGGATTATGCTCGGTGACCTCGGTGCCGGTGTAGTTGAAGAGCAGGCTCACGTTGGTCGCCTCGCCGGGCGAGTAGTTCGCCACCAGGTCGATGCCCTGGGTCAGGGTCGCGAAGTCGTTCGTGAAGAAGCGGAACTCCGCGAGGTTCGCGGCGCTCGTCACGCCCTCCGAAACCAGCTGTGTGACCTCGGCGGGCGTGAGCTTGAAGGTCCTGGTCTGGGCGAAGCGGTCCGAAATCGAGATGCGGAAGTAGTCCGCCGTGAAGCGGAATGCGCCGGCCTCGTACACGACCCCGCCGGTCAGACTGACCGAGGTCTCCGGCTCCAGCTGCCGTCCCCCGCGGGTCCTCGCCACCTCCGAGGTGGAGGGAATGGTGCCGCGGTTGACCAGGTCGCCGAGCTCGGTGTCGAAGACCGTCGAGACGTTGAAGGCGTTCTGCTGCCCGGGGGTGGGCGCGCGGAAGCCGGTGTTGGCGTTCGCCCGGAGCGCGATCCGGTCCGTTGCCTCGAATCGGAAGGAGACCTTTCCGGTCGCCTTGCCGCCGAAGTCGGAGAAGTCCTCGTAGCGCCCCGCAATCCCGATGGCCCAGGGATCGTCCGCCCTGCCGAGGTTGAGGTCGGCGTAGAACGCGGTGTTGCTGCGGGTCCAATCGCCGGCGGCCAGCGGGCTGAAACCGGGGAAGCCGTTGGAAGAGGAGCTGAACCCCTGGGCCGCGTACGGTCCGATCTGCCAGGACTCGTCCTGGCCCTGTCCGATCTCGAACCGCTCCTCGCGCTGCTCGAAACCGGCCGCGACGTTGGCCACGTCGTTCACCTGGTAGGACAGATCGAGGTTGAGGTTGATCTCCTCCTGGTTGTACAGGCCGGGGTCGAAGTCGGTCGGCGTCTCGGGACCCAGCGCCGCATTCACCGTGTTGTAGATGAAGAAGTCGGCCAGGTTCCGGCCCCAGCTGGTGCTGGCGTCCCAGTGGACGCCGCTGTCGGTGCGGCCCCTGATTCCGCCGACGATCGAGGCGTCGAAGACCTCGCCGCCGAACTGCGGCGTGAAGCCGCCGGGGAACATCTCCTGGTACGAGAAGCAGTTCGGGTCGTCGAACACCTGCTGCAGCGCGGCCTGATCCGGGACGTTGTTGGTGATTGCCACAACCGGGCAGTCGGCCGATCCCAGACCGTTGGCCTCCAGCACATCGCCGATCAGCAGGGTCGCGCCGCCGTCGCCCGAGAAGACGCCGCCGCGCGTGTTCGGGTTGCGGAAGAAGAAGCCGCCGTCCACCCGCTTCGAGGCAATGTTTCCGAAGGCGTAGACCTGCTCGTCGTCGTCGAAGTTGTACCCGGTATTCAGGAACACCTTCAGGTCGTCGGAGACCCTGGGGGAGCCCCAGACCTGGGCGGTCGGCGTCCGCACCGCGGTGTTGCCCGCCGCGACGAGTCCGGCCGCGTCGTTCCGCTGGATGGCCCGGTCCGTCGGCTCCTGGTTGCCGTACTCGACGCTGACGTTGGCGAATCCGGACTCGCCGAGCGGGAACCCGAAGTTGCCCGCCACCGAGACCGCGTTCCCGTGCCCGCCCCAGCTCCGGTCCGAGCCATCGAGGAACGCCTCGCCGTCGAAGTGCCGGCCCTGCTTGACCTGGACCGATCCGCCCGACCGATCGTTCTTCAGCTGGAAGTTCAGCACGCCCGCGATGGCGTCCGAGCCGTACTGCGCCGACGCGCCGTCGCGCAGCACCTCGACCTGGCGCAGCGCGATGCCCGGGATGGCCCCGATGTCGGGCCCCTGGGCGCCGTCGGAGAGGCCTCCACCCAGCCAGGTGATGACCGCGCCCCGGTGCCGGCGCTTGCCGTTGATCAGCACCAGCGTGTGGTCGGACGCGAGGCCGCGCAGGTTGGCCGGCCGCGTGATCGTCGCCGCGTCACTGATCGGCTGGATGTTCACGTTGTAGGACGGGACCACGTTGCGCAGCAGGAAATCGATGTTGGTCTCGGCCTGCCGCGAGATCTCGGACACCGGGATCACGTCGACGGGCACCATCGACTCGGTGACGGTGCGGGGCCTCGTGCGGCTCCCCACCACCACCAGCTCGTTCAGTTCGAATGCCGCGATTCCGAGTGCGATGTCCAGAGTGACGGACTGCCCCGGGGCGACCGTCACTTCCTGGGTCTGCAGTCCGTATCCGAGGAGCCGGACTTCGAGGGTATGGGTGCCGGCGGGCACGCCGGTTATCGAGAAGTTGCCCGTGGCGCCGGTGAATTCCACCAGGCCGAGGGCGGTGATTTCGACCCGGGCGTTCCCGAGCCCCAGCCCGCTGTCTCCACTGCGGACGGTTCCTTCGATGGTGCCCTGTGCCAAAGCCGTCGTCGGCATGGCCAGCAGGGCGAGCAATATGAATCCACGTCTGATCATTCGTGTTGTCTCCCTGGGGTGTTTTGGAGCGGGTCCGGGCCGCCGCAGAGCCGCCTGGACGCCGCCCGCGTCTCGCGACATACGACACAAGCCGCGCAAAGTGTCACCGGGCTCTTTTGTTGCTCCGCCTCGCCGACGCGCGCATTCTGGACCGATATGCCGCCAACACGGCATCCCGTTGTATCCGGATCGCGAATGGAGGTTCCCAATGCGCCGGCAATTCCCTGTTCCGCCGATTACCAGCCATGTCCGCCGCTTCTGCATGGCCGCCCTCTGGATGGCCGTCCCGACGGGCACCGGCCACCTCCTTCACGCCCAGGAGGCCGACACCCCGGACTGGGACGTCACCGCCCCGCGCGGCGAAACGCACGAGATCGACTTCACGACGAGCGAGGGGACGTGGATGTCGGTCGATCTCTCCGCCGACGGCGAGTGGGTCGTCTTCGACCTGCTGGGCCACGTGTACCGGGTGCCGGCGGCGGGGGGAGACGCCGTGCCGCTCACCCAGAATTCGGGCATCGCGGTCAACTATCACCCCCGATTCTCCCCCGACGGCGCCACGATCGCCTTCATCTCGGACCGCAGCGGCCAGAGCAACCTGTGGCTGATGGACGCCGACGGAGGCAACCCGCGCCCGGTGTTCGAGGACCAGTCGCTCCGTGCCTGGGAGCCGGCCTGGTCTCCGGATGGTCGTTTTATTGCAGTGCGGCGTTCGTCGACGCAGCGAGGTGCCGGAGGCGCGGGGCTGTGGATGTATTCGCGGGACGGAGGAGAAGGGGTCGAGCTGGTCGGCTCCGACCAACCGGGCGCCGCATGGCCCGCGTTCTCGCCCGACGGCGGATCGCTCTACTTCCAGGTGCGCACGGCCCCGCCCGGACTGTGGTCGGGCCGCTCCGACATCGTACACGGCTACAAGCAGATCCGCAGGCTCGACCTCGAGAACGGGCGCGTGGACGAGGTCACGACGGGCCAGGTGGTGCAACAGGGGCAGACCTCGAGCGGCGGCGCGATCGCGCCCGAACCGTCGCCGGACGGGCAGTGTCTAGCGGATTCACATATGATTGAGGTGGTTGGATTTACGGGAACAGAAGGTCTGGCTCCCGCCGTTTCGTTCCCGCTGGAT
>CAZRQE010000112.1:0-12352 GCA_964602175.1 uncultured Gemmatimonadaceae bacterium
CCTTCGTTCTGGGCGGCGGCGGGAGCGGGTGGGAAGAGGGCGGCGCTGGTGGCCGCGGCGGCGGCGAGGGTCGTGATGCCCAGGAGCCTTCTCATGCGGTGTCTCTTTTCGGGTTGGGGCGTGGGGAACTTGATTCCTGGCTCTCGCGTTCGAGGGCTCGTGCCCGGAGCCAGCCGGTTGAAGGTATCGCGCCGGGTGGCGCTGGTACAGCCGGTGGAGCGCGGAGCCGCCGGATCCCCCCGCCCGCTCAGCGCCGGCCGATCGGAATCCCGCGCAGCGCCACCCGCAGCACCGCGAGTTCCGCGTTCTCGCGGACCCGCCAGACGCCGTCTTCCAGCACCAGCGTGGTCGTCGGCGCGGCCTCGATGATGAGCCCCATGTGGTCGGTGGTCTCCCGGTACACGACGTGGCGGATGGTGTCGCCCTCCGGCACCGTCCCGAGGACGCGGAAGTCGGTCATGACCTGCGACTCCATCAGGCCGCGCGCGTACCGCGTGAGCCCCGCCATCGAGCGCTCGAAGACCTCCCGGCTCGACCAGCCCTCCCACTCCTCGCGCGAGGCGTCGTAGAGCTGGATCAGGATGCTGTCCCCCCGCAGGCTCTCGACGAGCTGCCGTGAGATGAGGTGGAACTCGTCGAGCGCGGCGGTGTGCAGCTCCGCCGATACCCGCTCCCAGCGCAGCCGGCTGAGCGCGTCGAAGAAGCGCTGGGCAGTCTCCTCGGGCGTGTTCTGGGCGGCTTCCTGAGCGGTGGCGGGAGGCGGAAGCGCGGCCAGCGTCAGGGGCGCAGCCAGGGCCAGGGACGCGGCAACGACCCGGGACACGGCGAGGACCCGGGGCACGGCCAGCGCGGCGCGCGGGCTAGTCACATCCCGTGGCGATCGAGAGGGCACGGCATACCTCCGCCATCCTGGCCTCGCCAAGTGACCCGACATAGCGAGTAAGGAGCCGCTGCTCGATGGTCTGGACCCAATCCAGATTAACCACGGAGGGTTGCTTCAAGCCTTCGTCCAGCCCTACGGGGACCTCGCTGGGCAGCCCCCGGATGGTCGATGTCACTGGCGCGACCACCGCAGTGCGCAGGAGCGGGAGCACGGATTGCCGAGTCAGAATCACCACCGGTCGTCTCTTGTCCGGGGGCTTGAAGGTGTACAGCCAGATTTCTCCTCTTTGTGGGCGTCCGGTCATTCTTCGGGCCACACTCCCTGGGCCGCCCACTCCTTCAGCTCGCGGTCGAGCCCGGCGGCGTCCGCGTACGCCTCCCGGTACTTCCGATCGATCTCCTCGGCTTCCTCTCGCTTCAGGAAAACCGCGGCCGCCTCGCGCAGGACCGCGGAGCGACTGCGCTTGCGAACCCGCGCGTGTCGATCGAGTCTCGCAAGGAGCGCCTCGTCAAAGGTGACCTGAATCGGTTTCATCGATGATCTCCATCATAAACATGGACATAGACAATGTATATGATAGTACGGTATGGATGTGAAAGGACGCGTCGATGCCGATCAGCGAAGCGGAACGCGCCAGCGGCGACCGGCGGGGTGCCGGACCACCGGGGTGCCCGTGCAGCGCGCATCAAAAAATGATGCGCGGGCGCTGGCGACGGCATCAGAGCGCCAGCGGCATCCCGAGCGCGGCAGCCGCCTCGCGGAGGGCTGGCGTTTCAGCTGAAACCTCCTGCGGCTCTCCGAAGTGCAGACTTCGCCCCACGCGTGCCGTGAAGAGAACGACGCCGTGCCAATCGCCCCAGAAGCTCGACCACCACCGGAGTCCGATGTTCCCGCTGTCCCAGATCGACGCGGCGATCGGCTGCGTTCGGCGGCGGTGCCGTGACGCGATCCGGTCCGGCCCGATGCGACGGCGGCGCAGCGTCGCTGGATCGCAGAGGTCAACCAGCTCCGATGCCTCATCGGCCTCCAACTGCACATCGACCAGCGCAAGGGGGCGTCCGGCCCGGCGAAGGTGAGCCCGGCGGAGCGGCCGGTTGCGCCAGGGCTGCAGGGCCTCGGCGACGGCGTGTGCGGGCGATTCGGCCAGGTAGAGGACCGGAGAACAGGCGACCGGCAGATCGAACCGGCCGCGGCCGGTGGTTGGGGGGATCCAGGAAGGCGAAAAACGGGATCCGTCACGTACATCGGGGTCCCACGGGAAGACGCGCCAGAAGAGAGCCACGGTCAGCGCACCAGGCTACGCGTAGACTCCGGCCTTCATTGCTTCGAGCGCGCCGACAACCTCGGCCAGCTGGCTCTGCTGGATGTGGTATGCGGGTGTGGCGCCATCGAGGTGGGCGTTCGCGCCCGTGAGCCACTCCTCAACGAGTTCGGATTCCAGCCAGCCAAGCAGCATCTCGACGACCAGCGCCAGCCCTGCGAGCCGGTCGGCGTTGTCCCGGTCAGGGCGCTGACCGCTTCGCCACCGCGAGACCTGCGACTGGGAAACACCCAGGATCTCCGCCATCGCCCGGTCCGAGTGCACCACCGCGCGAATCATGTCCAGGTGGCTTCGGGCCCTTGCGGAGCGGCGGTCGGGTGTCTGCACGATGACCTCGGCGGCTTGGCTCATGGGGGCAAGTTAGCGGCGCCGGCAGGCAGCGCGCAACAAAAAATGATGCGCGGGCTTCGAGGATACCGGCGGTCGAATCAGAGCCCAGCGGCGTCTCCTGGTGCGGCGGCGGCACTCGGCCGGGCGGGTCCTACCGCAGCGTCGGCTTGTCCAGCGAGTCCCAGCCGTAGGCGCGCTGGATGCGCTCCATGACCTCGCGGAAGACCTGGCCGCCGCCGGACGCGTTGGTCATGACGGCGGCTCCGTAGCCCTTCGCCTTGTGAGCAATCAGGAAGCAGGTGAAGCCCCAGTTCCCGCCCGAGTGGCTGAAGTACCAGCCCTCGCCCTGGCGCATGATGTTGAAGCCCACCGCGAAGTCGCCCACGCCGACCGGGCTGAGCATCTCGGCCGCCGAGGCGGAGGTGATCACGCGGTCCGGGTCGCCGCGCGCGGCCTTCTGCACCTCGATGGCGAAGCGCGCCAGATCGCGGGCGTTGGTCCAGAGCCCCGCCGCCGCCATTGCGGAATACTCGTGCCACTTGGCGTCGCCGAGGGCCTGGCCCCCCGCGTGGGCACGGGCCGCGTTGCCGTCGCGGTCGGGGGGGAGCGGCTGGGCGAAGGTGCTGGTCGTCATCCCGACGGGCTCGAGAACCGTCTTCCGCATGAGCTCCGGGAAGGATTCGCCGAAGACGTCGGTGAGGGCGAGCTGCATGATCGTGGTGCCGCCGCCCGAGTAGTGCATGGCCGTGAGCGGGGGGCGCACCATGGTCACGGCCTCCACGTTGGACGGATCATCGCCGTCGAGGATCTGGACCGCGGTGGGACGCGGCACGCCGGGGTCGTAGCCGGGGAAGCCGTGGCCATCGCCGAGCCCGGCAGTGTGGCTGAAGAGCAGGCGCGGCGTGACCGGCCGCCCGTCGGTGAAGCCGCTGCCGTCCAGCTGCCACGACGTGAGGACGTCGTTGATGTCGTCGTCGAGCGAGAAGCGGCCGTCCTGCACGGCGACCATAGCGGCCATCGCGGTGACGGGCTTGCTGATCGACGCCGCCTGGAAGAGCGTCTCGACGTCGACCGGCGCGCCGGTCTCCACGTCCGCGATCCCGTAGCCCTTGGCCCAGTGCACCTCGAAGTCGTGGATCACGGCCACGCTGATCCCCGGAACGCCGAACCGCTCCATGACCTCTTCGAGCGTCAACACGTCCAGCCCCTGGCGGTTCGGCGCCTGGACGCCCTCGATGATGGCCTGCATCTCGGCGGGGGTCGCGATCTGCGCGGCTGGCGCGACCGCGGTGACCAGGACGACGGGTGCGACCCGGGCAGCCTCGGGAACGCGCTGCTGGGAAGCCACCGGCGCTGGCACGGTCACCAGGGCCAGCACGGTCGCCGCGATGGCCAGGAGCGTCAGCGCCGTGCGGCGGACCTTGCCGGCAAGTCTTATCATCCTGCTAACCCTCCCCTGTGCCCGCCGGCTTCACCGCCTGGATCGTACCGCCGTAGATCGACTCCACGAAGGCGTGGACCTCGGCCTCGCGCGCGGGGTCGAGGCGGATCACCTCCTGCACCCTCGGATCCGAGAGGATGTGCTCGGACGGATAGCGCTGGCGCTTGTCGACGCCGATGGCCGTGAACCCTGCGACGGCCAGGTCGGTCTGGTACTCCGCGATCCCGACCGGTAGGCAGCCGACCAGCGACTCCCTGGAGTTGGCCACGAAGTCGGGCATGGGCCGGTCGGACACCAGGTCCGAGATCATGACGCGCCCGCCGGGCCTGAGCACGCGCATCGCCTCGGCCAGCACGCGCGGACGGTCGGCCGAGAGGTTGAGGACGCAGTTGGAGATGATCGCATCGACGCTGGCGTCGGCCACCGGCAGGGCCTCGATCTCGCCGAGCCGGAACTCGACGTTGGCGAAGCCGCCGCCGAGCGCATTGGCGCGGGCCTTTTCCAGCATCTCGGGGGTCATGTCCACACCGATGACCCGACCGGCCGGCCCGACCCGCTCCGCGGCCAGGAAGCAGTCGAATCCGGCGCCCGAGCCGAGGTCGAGCACGGTCTCGCCGGGGGCCAGCGACGCCAGCGCGACGGGATTCCCGCACCCCAGGCCCAGGTTGGCGCCCTCGGGGACGCGGCTCAGCTCGTCCTGGTCGTAGCCGACGGCGCAGCTGATTTCGGACTCGCAGCAGCCGTCGCCCGTCGTCGCGGCTCTGGCGTAGCGTTCGCGCACGGCGGTGCGCCGTTCGGTGGCGTTGATGGTCATGTAGTCGCTCCTTCAGCCGCGGGGGCCTTCGGGTCGCGCACCCGCTGCAGCAATATGAGCCCGATGAGGAAAAAGGCCGTCAGCACCAGGAAACCGGGTCGCTGGTTCCCGCCGGCAAGGTAGGTGACCCCGCCGAAGAGCAGCGGCCCGAGCACCGACGACGACCTCCCGCAAAGCGCGTAGAAGCCGAACAGCTCCGCCTCCCTGCCGTCCGGGATCAGCGACGCCATCAGGGCCCGGCTGGCCGACTGCACCGAGCCCAGACCGAACCCTGCGGCGATCGCCAGGCCGTAGAAGACGTTCGGGTCCTCAACGAAGTACGCAGAGATTCCCGCCGCCACCCAAAGGCAGAGCACGCCCGTCAGCACCTTCTTGGGCCCGAGCGTGTCGGTGGGCTTCGCCAGCGCGAACGCCCCCGCCATGGCCGAGAACTGGACGATGAGGAAGAGGATGATCACCTGCTGCAGGTCGAAGCCGAAGGTTCCCTGCGCGATGACAGCGGCCATCACGATGATGGTCAGCACTCCGTCGATGTAGAAGAAGAATGCGATGAGAAACCGCCGGAGGTTTGCGTAGCCCCACACCTCGGCGGCGATCCGCCTGAAGTCGGCAATCCCCTTCTTCGCAGCCTGGGCAATGGCCATCCCTCCGCTGGGGTCCTTCGGGAGGAAAAGGAACGCCGGGATCGAGAACACCGCGAAAAAGGCGATGACGATCAGCCAGACGATTTCCAGCTGCCCGGCCCGCGCGAACGAGAGCACGAGCAGCAGCCCGAGAGCCGATCCGAGGTAGCCCAGACCGTAGCCGTGGCCCGACGTGCGACCCAGGCGGTCCGATGGGACGATGTCCGGCAGATAGGCGTTGTAGAAGACGTTCGCGCTCTCGAAGCCGACGTTCGCGATGATGAAGAAGAGGAAGCCGGCGACGATCATCCCCGGCCCGAGCGTCGTCATCAACGCCACACCGATCAGGCAGGTGACGACGTAGAAAACCAGAAAGCGCTTGCGTGCGCCGCTCCGGTCCGCGATCGCGCCCAGGAGCGGAGAGGTACAGGCGACGATCAGCGCCGAAGCCGCGACCGCCCACCCCCACCAGAGCTCACCGAGGCCCTCTTCCCCACCGACGACCGTGCCCCGGTAGAAGAAGGGGAATACGACCGTCGTGACGACCGCCGGATAGATCGAATTTGCGAAGTCGTACAGCACCCATGACCTGACGGTTCGCTTGTCGTGGTTCAAGGAGTCGCTCTCAGTCCGGCCGGAGGCTGGTGGAAGTCCGCACGGGGTCGTGGCCGACTATTCCCCCCGTGCCTTCTTGATGCCGAACCCCACACCGGATCCCACGCCCAACCCGATGAGGGTGGCC
This sequence comes from uncultured Gemmatimonadaceae bacterium, assembly GCA_964602175.1. GTDB lineage: Bacteria > Gemmatimonadota > Gemmatimonadetes > Longimicrobiales > Gaopeijiaceae > Bin94. Next base: position 6,155 of record CAZRQE010000112.1, read on the forward strand.
GTGCCCCATCCCAGGCCCACGAAGGGCACCAGGCCCAGCAAAGGCGTGGCGACGATGGCGGTCGCCGCACCCGCGGCCAGCCCCATCCCGCCCGCCGACTTCTCCGCAACCTTCGTATAACGCAGCTTGCGACGCACGAATTCCTTGCACTTCACATGGCCCAAAGCCCCCACCGTTCCCCCCACGAGCGTTTCGATGATCATTTTCTCCGTCCTTTCCCGGGGCTCAACCCCGTTTTCTGCTCAAATACGGTCCCGGCAACCGCAACGTTTCCTTCCTGTTTCCGTTCCTCCAGCCACGCACGATCAGGAGGGCCTTCCCATCTCGGCGAACACCCTGCTGACGTGCGTCGACACGTCCTGCAGTGCGAAGATCGAGGCCGCGTCGAGCTTTCTGGCGATCTCTCGGCCCACGAGCCTCCGCAGGAAGCGCAGCGGTTCGTCGAAATCGGCGTCGAACAGCGGGTCCGACCCTCGATTGAGGTTTTCGAGGATGCGCAGGGCCAGGTAGGTGTCGTCCAGAAGCCCCGCCATGCCCTGGGTCATCTCGGGAATCAGGTCTACGGGATTGACGAAGTAGCGCGCCGCGTGTTCCAGCAGCGGCATGACGACCACCCGCAGGCCACGCTGGTCGGCGGCCTGGGCGGCCCTTGCCAGCAGCACCGGCACGGTTTCCACGACCTCGATCGCGACCGCGGCCGCTTCCGTGACCTCCTGTTCGGTGGCGTTCGGCGCGGTGCTGCGGATGAAGTCCTCCAGCATCCCGTTGTCCCGGACCTTTGCGCTGTCGATGACGGCCTGAACGTCTCTGAGGTCCAATCCGGCTCCTATCGTCTGCGGTAGACCGTGAGCCCGCCGCCCACCCCGCCCGCTACCAGATCACGGTCACCGTCGCCGTCGATGTCGACGAAGACGGGTGCGGTGAATGTGGGGACTGCGGGCGCAAAAGGCACGGTCTCGACAAAAACGGGCTCGGCGGGGGATCCCTCGTTCAGGTAGAACAGAAGCCCGGAGGCCTCCGTTCCCACGGCAAGATCCAGGTCGCCGTCGCCGTCCAGATCGAGGATGGTGGGAACGCTCCGGCGGCCGATGTCGATCTCCTGGAATTCGTCCGAGACGAGCACGAAGTCCGGCGAACGCGGGCCGCCGTCGTTGCGGTAGTAGTTCAGCGTGCCGGACGACTCGCCGACAATGAGATCGAGGTCGCCGTCCGCGTCCAGATCGCCCAGGGCGGGAGTGGTGTTGCGGCCCCGCGTGAGTGTGGCCGCCGCCGAGTCCACGAGGGTCCAGCGCGGCAGCAGGTCGTCCGAACCGCGGCGTCCCGCGCGGGCGCGGCGGCCGCCGTCGTTGCGGTAGTAGGCGACCCGGTCGCGCCATTCGCCCAGGAGCATGTCGTCGTCGCCGTCGCCGTCGAGGTCTCCGAAGGCGGGGGCATAGTGGTACGCTTCCGGGAGGCCCGGCACGGTGCCCCGCGCGGTAAAGGCGGGGGCGGTCGGCGTGCCGGTGTTCTCGAACACGTAAAGGCGGCCGCTGCGGGTGTCTCCGGGCTCGATCTTGTTGGAGACGAGGAGGTCCAGGTCGCCGTCGCCGTCAAGGTCGGTGAACGCGGGGATCGATTCGCTGCCGACGTCGAGGCTGCGAACCAGCCGCGTGGTGGTCTCGGTGAACGCGCCGTCCGCGCCCTGCTCGAACTGGTGGAGGTTCTCGACGGTGGTGAGGTTGGGGTTGAAGGCTCCGCCCAGCACGCCCATGGTCAGGTCCATGTCGCCGTCCCGGTCGATGTCGCCGAGCGCGGGGGCATTGTAGCCCGACGTGCCCACCGGGTCGCGCAGCGGAAACGGTCTCGGCACGCCCCTGAGAACGGGACGGCGGCAGCTGCCGGTGTTCTCGATGAAGAGGAGGCCGGGTTCGAAGAAGTCGCCCCAGAAGAGGTCGTGGTCGCCGTCGTCGTCGATGTCCCCGAGCGCCATGGTGTTGGCGCCGTGCAGACTTCCCTGGAAGGCGCCTATGATCTCGATGTCCTCGAACGAGTCCGTGACGTGACGGAATCGCGGCACGCCGTCGTCGTCGATGGACTCGGCCTCGTAGCGCGTGATCGTGCCGGTGAGGCGGCCGATGAGGAGGTCGAGCATCCCGTCGCAGTCGATGTCCGCCGCGTTGGGGATGTTCTGGCGGTCGGAGAAGACGGGTTCGCCCATGACGTCCTTGATCGTATCGGTCGCCAGGACGTAGGCGGCCGGCCCCGCCCCGCCATCGTTCCGGTAGTAGCGGATGTAGCTGAACGGCTCTTCCGCGAGAAGGTCGAGGTCGCCGTCAAGATCCACGTCCACGAACCGGAACCACTCGCCCACCGGCAGGTCCTCGAAGGCGTCGGTGACCCAGCGGTAGGCGGGCGGGCCGCCCTCCGACTCGTTGCGGAAGAACATCACCTCGTTCGAGCGCTCCTGGATGAAGAGGTCCAGATCGCCGTCGCCATCCGCATCGGCGAGCTGGGGCCGGGGAAGGTTGAACCCGCCCAGGAAGGGATGATCGATCGGCTCACCCGCCTGGCCCGTGACCTCGATGCCGTATACGACGCGCTCCCAGTCGGAAGCCTGAGCGGAGGATACCGGAGCCGGGGGCAGCGGGGCTGGCGCAGGGGCACACACGCCGACGGACCCCGACAGGAAAAGGACGACGGCGACGGTGCGGCCGGAGGTCACGGGACGGCCCCGAGCGATATCCCCGCAGGATAGGTCCCGACCTCGATCGTCTGCACGACTTCCAGCGTGCGCGTGTCGATCTTCACCACCGTCCCCACATCGGCGTTGTTCTCCACCTGGCGCGTGGGCGCGTAGGCGCCCTTCAGGTTCCGGTTCGACACGAAGAGGTAGCGGCCGTCGGCGGTGACCGCGCTGCCGTGCGGCTCCACGATTCCCGGGGCGGTGATCCGTGTCACGACGGACCATCCCTCAGTCTCGACCACCACGACCGCGTCATCGTCCTTCGCACCGAAATACACCCGGTCCCCGCTCGGCGAGAAGACCGGATGCCAGGGTTGCGTACCCACCTCGACCTCGGTGACCAGGGCGAGTTCGGGCGTGGTGGCGTCGAAGACCAGGAGCTTTCCGGTCAGCTGCGTGGTGGCGACGAGACGGCGGCCGTCGGAAGACAGCGCGAACTGCACCAGGGTGTGAGGCGGGCCGTCGATGTCCACCAGTTCCAGCGCCTCTGTGCCGCCTTCGACCACCGCGACGCGATTCTCGACGAGCGACGCCGTGAAGATGCGGTTCGTGGCGGGATCGATGGTCAGGGCGTGCGGGCGCGGGAAGAACACGTCCAGCTCCTGCACGGTCATGTCGTTGCGGTCGATCGCGCCGATGCGCTGCGGCGGATTGACCGCCATCATGGAGCGGCCCACGTACAACCGGTCGCTGGACGGGTCTACGGTCAGCAGGCCGGGCGTCTCAAACGGCGCGCGGCTGACCAGTTCATTGTCCGCGTTGAAGCGCAGGACATTGCCGCCGCCGATCAGCGAGACGTACCAGTGTCTGCCGTCCGGATCCACCGCGGTATGGTGAGGGCGGCAGTTGGGGTCGAAGCCGAGTTGCGTGAGGTCGATGGTCTCGACGACCGTGCCGGACGCCGCGTCGATGACGGAGACACTGGCGGCCGCCTGGTTGGCCACGTACACGCGCTCGGTTGCTTCGGTCTGGCCGTTCGCGACATGCGCGGCGCCGTTCAGTGCTGCGCCGGTGCAGGCCAACAGGACGGCGAGGAGTCCGTGGATAAAGCCGCCCGAGCACCGGGAGCGGCAAGGTGCCGGGCGCGTTGCCGTGCGAGGGGTGTGCGGCAAACTCATCACTGCGCCTTTCGGTCGGAAGAACACTCTCGGATCACGAGACAGGCGTGCGGCTCCGCTTCTTGACCAGGAACAGTCCCTGCGACCCGGAAGTTACGACGATGACCCCGGATGCGAAGAACGGATAGTTGCTCCAGGAACCGTCCATCGAGGGAGAGTCCGCGCCAGGCACCGTATCGAAGAACGCGACTTCGAGCGGGTTGACAGCGTCGGTGATGTCCAGAACGCGCAGTCCGCTGTTGTAGTTGGACTGGTACATCAGGTTGCCGACGATGTAGAGGTTGTGATCGCTGGCCGTGTTTTCCGAAATGTGCTCCTTGACCATGATCGGCTCGTCCAGGTCGCTGACGTCCCAGATGAGGGTCCGCGTTCCCTGCGTGAGCCCGCGCACCTCGTCCAACTCGTCGTTCATATAGAAGTAGGCCTGATCCTCGGTGAGCCACCCCTGATGCGTGTAGGCGACGTTGGGGTAGTCGCCCATCGAGAGGGCGATCGGATTGTCCTTGTCGGTTACGTCGGCAATGCTCAGGGCCGTCTCGTTCGATCCGAAGCAGATCTCCTTGCCGGCGTGCTCCCGGTCCGGCCCGTCGTAGATGACGCACTGCGCGTCGTGGGAATAGCCGGTGCCCGACCTTCCTGTGGAGGGGTCGGCGAAGCAACCCGCAAAGATCGGGTTCTTCGGGTCCTGGATGTTGATCATGTGGAGCCCGCCACCACAGGTGTCGCCGCCCCCGCTGCTGCCGACGGCGTACGCGAAGCCGGTCTCTTCGTTGATCACGATGTTGTGAACGCTGTTGATCCGGTCGTAGTGCGTGTCCATGTCGAAGGTGAGCATCTCGCCGGCGAACTCGCGCAGCCGTGTGAGGTCGAAAACCTGCATCCCGTGGTCGGCCGCCCCGTCCGCGACGATGAACACATGGTCCGCGTACACCTTCATGTCCCTCCAGCTGCTTCCCGGCGCCCACTCCGGCTTGGGCAGGTTGCCGACGACGACCGGGTTGAGCGGGTCGGTCACATCCACGAAGGACGTGCCGTCCATTCGTCCGACGATGGCGTAGTCGCGCCGGGACTCGGGGTCGGTCCACCCCCACACGTCGTTGACGCGCACGCCGCGGCTGCCGCCGAGATCCTCGACCGGAACGAAGGAGACGAGGTCCACATCGCTGCACCCGAACGCGGACGCGCTACCCTCGGCGCAGTCGACCTGACCTCCGAGCACGGGGTCCATCCCTTCGATGTCGGTGAATACGGAGTAGCCCTCGGCCCAGCCGTCGCCGTCCCGCTCGAGGATCAGCGCCGTGCCCGAACCGTAGTCGTCCCGGGGCATTCCCGAGACCAGAACCCCGTTGGCGTAAGCCACCCTCGTCCCCATCCAGGCGCCGGGTTCGGGTGCGGCCTCGGTCAGCTTCATCGCGGAGGCCCAGCCGCCGGCGCCGTCGCTGGTGAACTCGTAGATGCCGCCCCTGCGGGTGTCCACGCCCGGCGCACCTACCCACAGCATGGGTCCGTCCGTCGCCATCGTGGACCCGAACTGGTCTCCGGGAGATCCGTCGAAGGCACCGAGCCGCCCCACCTCGGCCCATTCACCGTCTTCGCGCGCGAATACGTACACCGCCCCCGCGTCGTTCAGGGGGTGCCCGCCGCCCACGAGGATACGGTCTTCCATGATGAGCGCGGCGGTGCCCAGGTAGGATCCGCCGCTACCATCCGTGGCGAGTTCGGCCGTCATGTCCCACCCGTCGGCCCCGGGCTCGTAGACGAACGCCGTGCCCATGGCGGAATTGGCAATGGGAGCGCCCACCACGAGCACGTCGCCGGATAGCGCGATCGCTCCACCGAACCCGATCCTCTCCCCCGGCCGGGGGGACTCCAGCTCGGCCTCCTGGATCCAGGAGCCATCAACGAGCCGGAACAACAGGACGGACCCGTCACCGCTCATCGAGGCCGTCGCTACCGCCGCGCGGTCGCCACTCAAAGCGGCAAGGCCCATCATCGTACCTTCGGGCAGCGCGGCAACGATCATCCCGTCATGGCTCCACCCTGCCCCCGTGCGAACATACGAATGGATGCCGCCGCCCTGGGGAGAGCGCGGGTTCAGGGCTGTCACGAGCATGCGGTCTCCCGAAACCGCGATCCCGTACCCGAATCCGTCGCCAGCGGCGGGGTCCGGACCGGTCAGTCTGCCGACCTCGACCCAGCGGCCTGCTTCCCGCACGTAGGTGTATATTCCCCCGCCGCCGGAGTCGCGAAAGGCGGGGTCTGCAACCAGTACCTCATTGCCCCAAACCGCCACGCTTCCCCCGAACCCCTGCGCGAACACCGAACCGGGGAGCAGCACCACGGCCACCAGGCCAGTCC
>CAZRQE010000113.1:0-7920 GCA_964602175.1 uncultured Gemmatimonadaceae bacterium
ACCTGACCCATCCATGTCCAGCACCCCTTCAAGGATCCCCGTTCAACCCGGACGACTTGGCTCGGAATCCGTGGACGACTTGGCCCGGAACAGCCGGATGGCTTCGCTCGGAATGGGTGGACGACTTCGTCGGAATAGGCACCGGTTGCGGAAGAAGGCGAATAGTGCCGTCACCAGCGCCGCCCAGAAGATGAAGGTGGGCACCATTACGCCGCCCCAGGTTGCAACGAAGGGGAAAACGTCGAAGCCCACGGGGCTGCCCTCGAAGAGCTGCTGGTAGAGGATGACCATCGAGCTGGCGATAACGCCAATGACCAGGATGAGTCCCGCCACCATGCTGGTACCGATGGTCTTGCCAAGCAGGATCGAGCCTGTCCCGATGGGCGTCGAGTTGAAGATCTCCACGAGTCGGCGGCTGCGCTCCTTGTGCAGCGACTCGACCGTGTAGAAGAGGAGAAGGAAGCAGATCAGCAGGCTCAGCGTGTTGAGCTGCCGCGCCGCCACCTCGCCCGAGGTCAGGAGCAGCCGCGAATTGAAGGGGCCGATCGCGACGAGCGTGGTGAAGATGGACTGGTAGAGGATCAGCGGCACGAACAGGTACATTCCCGGCCGCCGGACCAGTTCCCGGACCTCTTCGCGGCCGATCACGCGCGCCGCTTTCCAGAATCCCAGGGGCTCGGTAGCCATGTCGAGATCGCGCAAGGTCCGGGCTGCGCTGGTGGCCTCCAAAACGGCATCTTCATCAGCGCGCCGACGCCGGCCGATAATCCGTGTAAACGGCCAGGCAAGCAACCTGAACGGCCATAGCACCCACGCGATTGGCCTGAGCGCTCGTGCAGTCCACCTCAAAACCCTCGAGCCGCTGTCGCCGCTTCGCAACCGGCCGGCGTAGCTGGTAGCCGCGCCGGCGACCCCGAGCAATCCAATGGCACCGATCACAACACGGCTCAGCAGGAAGCCCGCGTCGAGCTGCAGGGCGGCCGTGTTGTAGAACTCTACTCCCCGGTCCACCTTGAGGAATGTCTCGTTCAGCCAGCGATAACCTGTCGGGTCGATGAGCATCAGCGTCCTGTTCCACTGCGTTGACAGCCAGTCGGGCGACCACGTGGTCAGGAACCCGAGGGTGAAAAGCAGCACAGCGACGGGGAAGAAGAAGACCACGATCGGGCGGCGCGTCCACGTCCCCAGGAAGAACGGCACGCCCGCGAAGAGCAGGACTTGAGGCAGCCCGAAGACCAGCGTGGGGAACAGGTAGCTGCCCAGCGCGAACGGGCCGATGTGGCGCGCATCCTCGCCCGCGGCAACGATGTGGTTGAGCACCGCGGACATGCCCAGGTAGAGGAACCAGACCAGGAAGAAGACGCCGATGGCGCCGGCGAACTTGCCCCAGACGTACTCACGCGGCGTGAGGCGGGTCGAATGGAAGACCTCGACGACCTGGAGTTCCAGATCGCGGATCACGACGAGTCCGGCCGCGATGGCCAGGAACCAGGCCCCGATCCCCATGACGGCAACGCACTGGAGCATGCTTTGCGCAAATACGGAGGTGACGTGCGCCCGCTCACCGCCTACCGTGGCATCACCGGATGAGATTGTGACGGCACCCTCCGACCACCCCCACGCCAGCAGGAGCAGGATCGCGAGGAGAACCCAGTAGAGGGGCCTGCGGATTCCCGACCGGAAGTCTCGTACGCTTACGGCCCACCAGCGCCCGATCGCGCTCACGAGTCGGCCTCCCCGGCCCCGTTCGCCTGCGCCAGCAGCAGGTAAGCGTCCTCCAGTGTCGGCAACACGGATTCGAACCCGTCCGGCACGCCACCTTCAGTAGCCTCGCCCTCGGACAGGTGGATCCGAACCTGGTTCCGTCCCTCGATCAGGATCGCCTGCGTGATCCGGTACCTGCGTTCGACTTCGGTCAAATCCTCCTTGGCCACCGCACCCTGGTAGATCGTGCCCGTTAACCGGTCCCGAGCCTCCGCCGGCGACGTATCCGCCACGAAGCGCCCGTCGTACATGATCGCCACGCGCGGGCACAGCACCGAAATGTCCTCGACGATGTGCGTCGACAGGAGCACCGTGCGGTCCTCCGCCAGCTCGGCCAGGAGCCTGTAGAAGCGGATGCGCTCCTCGGGATCGAGGCCGGCCGTCGGTTCGTCCACGATGATGAGCGCGGGATCGCCCGCAAGCGCCTGCGCGATCCCCAGCCGCTGACGCATCCCGCCCGAATAACCCTTGACCTTGCGCTTGGCGGCGTAGGACATGTTGACGCGATCGAGGAGCTCCGCCGCGAGCCGCTTCAGCCCCTGGGGAGCCCGCACTCCCTTGAGCACAAGCAGGTAGCGCAACATTGCCTCGCCGCTCAGGTGCGGGTAGAAGCCGAAGTCCTGTGGGAGGTAGCCGAGTTGTCGGCGGATCCGCCGGGGGTCGGAGACGATGTCCTCGCCGTTGAAACGCACCGCGCCGGAGGTGGGCTCCAGCAGGCCGGCGACGATCCGCATCAGCGTAGTCTTCCCCGCGCCGTTGGGGCCGAGGAGGCCGAACATTCCCTTGGAGACGTCGAGTGAGACGCCCTGCAGCGCCGCGACGGGTCCGGGGTAGACTTTGACGAGATCTCTGATTTCGAGCATTGGGTGTTGGGGGGTTGGGGGCTGTAGGGATGTGGTGGGCTATCAAATCATGATAGTTGATGGTCCATACATGCTCTGAATATGATTTGTGATGGGCTGATGATTATCTGTCATCCCACTGCGTCCGCACACGACTGCACCGCCTGCGCCAGCGAGCGCAACGGGTCGCCGCTGCGGGGAATGAACTCATGCGCCATGTATCCGGTGAAGCCGGTGTCGCGGATCGCGCGCACGATGGCTGGATAGTAGAGCTCCTGTGATTCGTCGATCTCCGCGCGCCCGGGAACGCCGCCCGTGTGGTAGTGGGCGATCCACTCCGAGGCGTCGGTCAGCGTGCGGATGATGTCGCCTTCCATGATCTGCATGTGGTAGATGTCGTACAGGATGCGCACGCGCGGCGAGTCGACGGCGCGGATGATCTCCAGCGCATACGGCATCCGGTCGCCGATGTAGTCCACATGGCCGCCCTGTTTCGAGTTCAGCACTTCCACCAGGATTGTGACGCCCTCGGCCTCCGCAATGGGCGCGCACTCGCGCAGGCACCGGATCGAGTTCTCGATGGCCACTACGTCGTCCATCCCGCGGCGGTTCCCGAAAAAGCAGATCACGTTCGGCACGCCCTCCCGCGCCGCCCGCGGGATGTGCTCCTCGAACGCTCCGATGATCCCGGCGTGATTGCGCGGCTCGTTGAGCCCGTCCTCGATGGTGCCCGCGGCCACGTCCCCGCACGACACGACCAGGCCGTGATCGTGGGCGACCGCCCACTCGTCGACCAGCAGAAGGTCCATCGCGGTCAAGCCGATATCCGCGACCGCAGCGCAGAACGGCTGCAGCGGGATTTCGTCGAAGCACCAGCGGGCGACGGACTGGATGATGCCGGATTGGGGGGTGGCCTGGCCGGCGGCTTGGGGGCCAGCGGCCTTACCGCTGGCAGCCCGGGGGGCGGCGGCTTGCGCACCGGAGCTCCCCGCGGCCATCGCGTCACCGGGAGCAATCAACCCGAGCGACGCGGCCCCGGTTGCCTTGAGCACCTCGCGGCGCGTAAGGTGGGGCATCTTTTCCCGGGCACTCATATCGGTTGGACTCCTTTCACAACAGCATGACCGCGTCAAGGCGGCGGAAACGGTAACGTATGAAGCGACGAACGGCCATCGGCGTGCTGGGCGGGGTCGCGGGCGGCCCGTTGCTCATGCCGCTCGACGAGGTGGGCCGAATACTGGCCTGGCGCGAACGGGTGATTGGTTCGGCGGGGCCGGGCGGCGGGCTCGACGGCGATGCGGGCACCGGCGGCGATGGCGCCACCACCCCGGCCCCGTCGCTGCTCACCCCGGCCCGCGCCCGCGTCATGGAGGCCCTCGCCGAGGTCATCATCCCGGAGACGGACACGCCGGGGGCGTTGGAGGCCGGGGTGACCGGGTTCGTGGCCGCGCTGGTGGACGGGTGGCTGGACGACGACGACCGCGACCGCTTTCTCGCCGGGCTCGACACGGTGGACCCCGCGTGCCGCGAGCGCTTCGGGAGCCCCTTCGCGGAGTGCGCGCCGGGTGAGCAGGCGGCCTTCGTCGGCGGCCTCGACGAGGAACTGACCCGGCTGCGCGAGGACCGCGCCGCGGACGAGTCCCAACACTTCTTCCACGACGTCAAACGGTTCACCTTGACCGCCTACTTCACCTCGGAAGCGGGGCTGGACGCGCTGGGGTACCGCACCACCTTCCGCACGTTCGAGGGATGCGCGCCGCTGACGCCGAGGGAGGCCGGCCGATGACGATTCCCCGCCGGCATCTCTTCCACATCCGCCCGCGCCGGCAGGAATACGACGCGATCATCGTCGGCTCCGGCATGTCCGGCGGGTGGGCCGCCAAGGAGCTGACCGAGCTGGGCGCCAGCGTGCTCGTCCTCGAGGCGGGGCCGATGATCGTGCCGGAGCGCGACTACGCCGAACATCTCCCCACGTACCAGATGCCTTACCGCGGCTGGAACGACCGCAAGGCGGTGGCGGCTGAGCAGCCGGTCCAGGGCCAGTGCTACGCCTGCGACGAAGTGGGCCGCAAGTTCTTCGTCAACGACATCGAAAACCCGTACACGACCGAACCCGACAAGCCCTTCCTGTGGATCCGCGGGCGGCAAGTGGGCGGGCGGTCGATCATGTGGGCGCGGCAGTGCTACCGGCTGAGTGACCTGGACTTCGAGGCCAACGCGCGCGAGGGATACGGCGTCGACTGGCCCATCCGCTACGCCGACCTGGCGCCCTGGTACGACCACGTCGAGGCGTTCGTCGGCATCAGCGGGCGGGCCGAGGGGCTGCCGCAGGTGCCGGACGGGGTCTTCCTGCCGCCGATGGAGATGTCGTGCGTGGAAGAGCACGTGGCGGGAGCGATCGACAGCGCGTTCGGCGGCAGCCGGCGCATGACGATCGGGCGCACGGCGGTTCTCACCCGCGATCACAAGGGGCGGCGCGCCTGCCATTACTGCGGCCCCTGCCACCGGGGATGCCGCACCCGCAGCTACTTCAGTTCGCTCAACGCGACCCTGCCCGCCGCCGAGGCCACCGGCCGCATGACCCTGCGCCCCAACAGTGTGGTCGCCGAAGTCGTCTGGGATCCGGGCGCCGGACGGGCCAGCGGTGTCCGCGTGATCGACGCCGAGACCCACGACGAGATGGAGTTCCACGCGCGCACGATCTTCCTCGGCGCCTCGGCGCTGGAATCGACGCGCATTCTGCTCAACTCGAAATCCGCCGACTTTCCGGATGGGCTCGCCAATTCCAGCGGCGTGCTCGGCAAGTTCCTCATGGACCACACCATGGATGTCGGCGCGCGCGCGACCTTCCCCGGCTGGGAGGACCGCATCACCCGCGGCCGGCGTCCCAACGGCGTCTACATCGCCCGTTTCCGGAACGTCACCGAGCCGTCGCCCGACTTCCTGCGCGGGTACGGGTACCAGGGCTCGGCAAGAAGGGAAGGATGGGGGCGGGGCACGTCGATGCCGGGTTTTGGTGCGGATTTCAAGAGCGACCTGTTCCGCCCGGGCCCGTGGTCTTTCGGAATCGAGGGATTCGGCGAGTGCCTCCCCCGCGAGGAGAACCACGTGGCCCTCGATCCCGACCAGGTCGACAAGTGGGGAATCCCCACGCTGCGCATCAGTTGCGACTGGGGCGACAACGAGCGCGCCATGATGCGCGACGCCGCCCTGCAGGCCGCCGAAATGCTCGAGGCCGGCGGCGGCCGCGACATCACGATCGACACGGAGATGACCCCGCCCGGGCTGACCATCCACGAAATGGGCACGGCGCGCATGGGCCGCGACCCCGGCACTTCCGTGCTCAACGCCCACAACCAGGCGTGGGATGTCCCCAACCTGTTCATCATCGACGGCGCGTCGATGGCGTCGTCCGGCTGCCAGAATCCGTCGCTGACGTACATGGCGTTCGCGGCGCGGGCCAGTCACTACGCGGTGTGGGCGGCGCGGCGCGGGGAGGTCTAGAGCGGCTGCCGCGATGTGGTCCAGGCGCGCAAACGAGGGAATGGCCCAGGTTGGGCTGGGGGTCGCATTCTGGTTCCTCGCGACGGATTCAACAGTTCTGCGGGTCTTTGCTCTTGCGCTGGCCGCGCGAGGCGTCAGCCAGCTGGTGATGGCGTATCTGAACCACCCCGACCGGATCGCCAGGAAGCAGGCAAAGAGGGCGCTTCCGCGATCTTAGCATGCGGTTGACAAAACGCCCGCCCGGCTGTGCCTACTTTTCGATCCGGTAGACGTGAACGTAGCCGACGCCGAGGTCGTCCCTCAGCGTCCCCAGGACGAAGTCCGTGCCGATCTGAAAGACCTGGAGATCGGCGGCCAGTTCGATTACGCCGAGGTTTCGCCCGTCCGCTCCGAAGACGAAGAACTCGTGGATGTTGGGCGCCGGGTCGTCGTTGCCGCGGCCATCGGGGCCGGTGCCGTACCGACGCTGACCGGCCCAGATATTGCCCTCCGGGTCCAAGAGGAGCTGAAAGAACGTGGGGAGGTGTGACGGATAGGGACCGGCGAGCATCCTTTCGAGGACTTCCTCCGGCGAGCCTCCTTCGATCGGCGCGCCGGGCGACATGATCAACTCGCGAAGTTCGGCTTCGTGAGCCACCTTGACCTCATCGGTCACGGGTCGGGGTTCGCGGGCAAGCCGGATTATTCTCTTCAGGCTGCCGCTGTGGTCATATGCATCGATCGAGTACGCGTCTCCCTCCGTGGCGAAGAATCCATCGGGTCCGGGGGCCATGTTGAACCACGGTGGAAACTGAAATCCGGACCGCGATCCCTGCAGGCCGAGCTGATAGGTCATCCCTCCGTAAACGCCTGCGGATTCGGCCGCGCCGCCTGAATCCGGCATGATGGCCGCCGTCACCGAGGCCCTCTTCGTGCCGCTCCCTTCGTTGGGAATCATCTGAGGGTAGGATAGGAGGAAGGCACCGGTGCGGAGCGGGCCCCAAAGTCGGCAGCAACTCTCCGCGGGAATCGTCGAGCGGTCCCCCTCCTGCATGCGCGAGCGCAATGCGGTCACAAACGACATCCTCATCTCCGGGACGATGCTTCTCCCGAACCGTCCCTGGTCGTCAAGAATCGTGAAGCGGGAGGCGACGAACTCGCTCACGAGGATCGAGTCTCCCCGGTACGGAAACATGGTATAGGCGGAGGTGAACTCTCCCGGGCCCTCCCCTTGTCCTCCCCAGTCCTCGATGTGGCTTCCATCGGGCGAGTACACGCGGACCAGTGCGCTCTGCCGGTCGAGCACCGCGATCCGCCCATCGCGGAGCATGACGGCCCCTGCCACTTCCCCGAAGAGGTAGCGCTCGTCGCCCTGCATCCGGCCGATAACCAGGTTCGGCGTCCCCGACACGGACCAGCCATCTCCGTCCCATGCCGGCGTCATACTCTCGACGATCTCGATGCCGGCGCTGTCGCGGACCACGAAGGTGCCGGCCACTGGCGCGTCGCCCGCCTGGCAGCCGGCGAACAGAAGCAGGAACCCGGCAAGCATCGCGGTGTTTGGGGTACAATGGCTACGCATCGAACCAATGTCCTTTCTTTCGCTCCTCGTGTCAGCCCGACCGGTCCAGCGGCCAGAGCTGAATCCTCTCCACGCCGAGCCCGTCCTGCACCCGGCCCAGGATGTAGTCCTCACCGATCTCGTACATCTCCAACCCGTCCGGAGTCTCGACGAAGCCGAGGGCGGATCCTTCCGTGTCGAAGACGGTCCATAGAGTGCCAGGCCGGTTTTCCCGCGGGGACTCGTATTCCTCGACCCAGAGGTGGCCGG
>CAZRQE010000114.1:0-9885 GCA_964602175.1 uncultured Gemmatimonadaceae bacterium
CTCCCCGTCCGACGGCCCCAGCTCGACCACCCGCCGCTGAAACGCCTCCCCGCCCACCTTCACATACACCACCGCCAACCCGTCCTCCTCCTGCACCGCCGCCACCGGCACCGCCACTCCCTCCACCGCCTCTCCCACGACCAGGTGTCCGTTCGCGAGCATCCCCACCTTGAGCGCCCCGCCGGGGTTCGCCACCGCGAGCCGCACGGGAAGCGTCCGGCTCTCCGGATCGATCACGCTGCCGACCGAAACCACCCGGCTGGCACGGTGCACCCGCGATGCCCCCTCGACGGTGAACCACGCCCCGGTCACGTCGCCGGCCTCACCGGCATCGCGGGCCGGCACGCGGGCCACGAACCACAGTGTTTGCGCGTTGACGACGGTGAAGGCGTGCGTTCCCGCCTCGACGTGCTGGCCGGGGGCGACATGGCGCTCCGAGATCACCCCGCCGATCGGGCTGCGAAGGCGGTAAAGGTGCGCGTCCGGGCCGTCCTCCTCGTCGCCCGGAGGGTCCCCGCCCAGCGCCTCGAGGGCCGCGCGCGCCACCTCCAGATCGTGCTGCGCGTGCTCGTAGCGTCGCCGGGCGATGGCGCCGGCCTCGAAAAGGGCCTCCGTGCGGGCCGCTTCGCGCTCGGCGGCCGCCACATCGGCGAGGAGCCTGGCATAGGAATCGTCCAGGCTTGCCGGAGCGATCAGCGCCAGGGTCTGGCCCGCCGCCACGCGGTCGCCGGGGTTCAGCACGGGTCCCCGGGCCACGATCACCCCCGCCACCAGCGTCGACACGTGCGCGAGCCCGCCGCCCGGCGCGACGATCTCGCCCGCCACCGGAATCGTGCGCGGAATCCGCCTCTCCCCGGCGAGCCCGACGGCGAACGGCATCGACCACTGCTGCTCCTTCAGAAGCGCGATCAGCCCCGGGGGCGGCTCCTCGATGTCGTGCGGCAGCGCGTCCTCGCTCTCGAAGACCTGGAGTTGCCCAACCGGGATCGCGTGCTCGATGCCCCGGGCGGCAAGGGTCATGTCGGCCCGCCAGGTGCCGGTCGCGGTAAGCGCCGGGGTCGCGGTGTAGACGCCCGCCCGGTCGGGTGCGGGCATCACGATCTCCTCGCGGGCACCGCCCGGTCCGCGCAGCAGCAGCGTGAGAGTGCCCTCGCGCACCGGCTTCCAGTCCTCCAGCCAGTTGAGGTGAATCGCCCAGGGGTCGCTGGCGACATCGCGCACGTGCGGCGGAAACTCCACGAAGAGCTCGAGCGCGTCGGTCCAGTGGGTGACGACGCCGCCGCCCGCGTGGGAATGGTCGGCTTCGGCGGCGGTGTCGGCGGCGGGTTGCGTGCAGCCGGTCGACAGGACGACGGCACAGAGGGCCGCTGCTAGACGTGCCACCCGTCTCCCGGCGAGCGTATTACATCTTGCAGCAGATCGTAGTATCAGGATCGCCGCGGGGCGAATCGTGTGCATCACTCCTCCTTCGATTGCTCAGGGGAGCATAGTGGGACCGGAAACCGGGTGGAACAACCATCCCGCTCCGCAGGTAGGCACCCTCGTTGACCGACCGCGCTTGCCGGTGAACCCCCCGTCCGGCTAGCATCGGCAACCACACCGCACCCGAAAGCCCGCCATGACCCACGACGAATACATCCGGCACGACGCCACCGCGCTGGCCGCGCTGGTGCGGGCGGGCGAAGTCACGCCTCTGGAGCTGATCGACGCGGCCGTGCGGCGTCTCGATGCCGTCAATCCGGCCATCAACGCCGTCGTCTACCGCATGGACGACGAGGCGCGCGCGGGTACCGCCACCGTGGACCGCGACGCCCTCTTCGCCGGCGTCCCCTTCCTGGCCAAGGACCTGCAGAGCGACTACGCCGGACACCCCACCTCGCGCGGTAGCAGGCTGCTTGTGGGCCGCGTGGTGGAAGCTGACACCGAGCTGGTGCGCCGGGTGCGCGCGACCGGCGTATCCGTTCTGGGCAAGACCAACACGCCGGAGTTCGGGATGCTTCCGTACACCGAGCCGGCGCTGTGGGGGCCCTGCCGCAACCCGTGGGCGCTGGACCGCACCCCCGGCGGATCGAGCGGCGGATCGGCCGCCGCCGTGGCAGCGGGCATCGTGCCGATGGCGGGTGGCGGGGACGGCGCCGGATCGATCCGCATGCCGGCTTCGTGCTGCGGGCTCTTCGGGCTCAAGCCCACCCGGGGACGGAATCCATCGGGACCCGAACGGGGCGAATCATGGCGCGGCGCGGCGATTGAGCATGTGCTGACGCGCTCGGTGAGGGACAGCGCCGCCATGCTGGACGCGACCCACGGGCCGGAAGCCGGCGCGGCGTACCGGATCGAACCGCCCGCGCGGCCATTCTCCCTTGAAGTCGGGGCCGATCCGGGGCGTCTTCGCATCGCCTGGACCACGGAGCCGACGCTGGGGTCGACGGTGCACCCCGACTGCGTGGAGGCGGTGGCGGGCACGGTGGCCCTCCTCGAAGAACTGGGCCACGAGGTCTTCGAAGACACGCCCCGCGTGGACGGCCCCGCCTTCGCGCACGCCTTCGTCCGCATGATGGCGGGCGAACTGGGGGCCGACATCGAGGACCTGACGACGGCGCTGGGACGGCGGCCGCGGCGGGGTGAGCTGGAGCCGCTGACCCGGTGCCTCGGCCTCGTGTCGAGAGCCATCCCGTCCGCGGACTTCGCCCACGCGATTCGCACGCTCGAGCGCACCGGCAACGCGGTGGCCGCCTTCTTCACCGACCGGGACGTTCTCGTAACCCCCACGCTGGCGACGCCGCCCCCCGTAATCGGCGGACTCCCGCCACGGCCGATCGAACGGCTGCAGTTGCGCGTGCTGAGCGCGATCGGTTCCGGCCGCGCAATCAGGATGGCGGGCCTGATCGACCGCACCGCCGACGGCGCCTTCGACTTCACCCCCTGGACCCCGGTGTTCAACATCAGCGGGCAGCCGGCGATGTCGGTGCCGCTTCACTGGAACGGAGCCGGGTTGCCGATCGGGGTGCATTTTGTTGCCCGAGTGGGGGATGAGGCGACGCTGCTCCGGTTGGCGGGTCAGTTGGAGCGGGCGCGTCCGTGGTTTGACCGCCTGCCGGAGATTGACCGGTGGGGCTGCCAGCAAATGGACTGACCCACGCCGGCACCGAACCGGGCACCGGCGGGAGTGTCAACGAATGATTGCGACCGTGAGCCCTCCGTGTACCAACCCACTCACCAGGGATAATCCCAGGAGCGCCTCGTCGCTGTCTGCTCCTGCGAGCATGCCGATCAGCCAGAAGGCGGCCCCGCCCCCAAGCCATCCTATCGCGGACGCGCCCAGGGCCGTGTTCATGTCGACTCCGCTCACCGCCGCGGGAAGGGCGACGACGGGCAATGGAAGGAATGGTCCCAGCAGACAACCGGCATCGCCACGATCGCCGAGTGCGCAACGGTAGAACAGGTACACCGCAGCCAGATGACTCAGCTCGGACAGCACAAGGGTCGTCGCGATGGTGGCCCTGCCTACGGGGTGCTCTTCCTGCCGTACCGACGCGGCCGGATGGTCCGCGCCCGTGCCCACGATTCCCGCCACTTGTCCGTTCCGGTGTAGGCTTCCGTTCGTCCCCGCATGAAACGCACTCCGCCGGGCCTCCTCGATGGCTGCGCGCAGCGATAGTCCTTCGCGTTTCGACTCCGCCTCGGTCTGTGCCGCGCATGCGGCAGGTCCGCCCGCGAACGCGGCCAGCCCGGCCGTGAACAGTAACGCCGTCGTCGTGAGTATCGAGCTGGTCCTCATCGGGTGTCCCTCCCTGGATCGCGCCTGCCCGCGCCGTCGGGTGGCCGGGCCCCCGGTGCTGATACGATGCCCGCCATCACCACGGTTTCGTGCGACGGGTTGAAGGCGCCCTCCGCTATTCCGGCCCGCGCAGCGCGGTCGAATCCGGCAGCGCCCGATAGTCCCCCTCACCCGCCACCAGCGCCCGGCTCTCGATCAGGTACGCCAGGATCGCCTCGTACTCGGCGTCGGCCAGGCTGCCCGGCGTCTCGTGCGGCATGGCCGTGCGGAGGTAGCGATCAAGCGTGCCGACCGTCGAGTACCCGGCCAGCAACTTGGCCGTGAGCTCCGCGCCGATCCCGTTGGGGACGTCGTGGCAGTAGCTGCAGCGGACGGTGTAGGCCAGCTCGCCGTCCACGGGGTCCGGCGCCGGCTCGCGGCCGGAGTTGCAGGCCGTCAGAAAAACCATGGCGGTGAGGGCCGGCCGAATGCCGCCGGTCACCGGGACGACGCCCCCCTCAGACCACCTCCACCGGGTGCGGCAGCGCCACGTTCAGCAGATACCCCTTCGCGTTGTACACGCCCTCGAGCGGCTGCGTGTCCCCGCCGGCGTCGGTGGCCCGGGTGCGTATCACATGGCTGCCCGGCGCCGCGTTCCACTCGAACTCGAAGCGACACCACGCGAGCGGCAACGCCGCCGAAGCCCCGATCAGCCTCGCCCGTGCCCACCCCCCGTCGTCCACCCTCCACTCCACCCCCTCGACCGGTCCTCGCGGCGAGTACGCGAACCCCCGCAGCCTTTGCACCCCGGCCGCCAGCCTCGCCGGACGCGGCAACGCGAGCGCGCTCTTCACCATTCCCGTCGTGATCGGCGCCCCGTCGGCGGGCGCGTAACGGTCGGCGGGCCATTCATCCCCCACGAGCACGTACGACGACGTGTTCGCCCGCACCCACACCTTCTCCGTCGCGACCTCGATCCTGCCCACCCACTTCACGCTCGAAGACCCCACCCACCCCGGCACCACCACGCGCACCGGAAACCCGTGATCGGGCGGCAGGGGCACCCCGTTCATGGTCAGCGCCAGGATCGTGTCCGGGTCGAACGCCTTGTCGAGCGGCATCGGCCGCGCCCACTCGGCCTCGTCCAGCCCGATGACGTTCACGTCGACCGCGTCGGCCCGAATCCCCGCCAGAGCCAGCACGTCCGCCAGGCGCGGCCCGCTCCATTCGGCGCACCCGATCGCCCCCGTCCCCCACTGGCTTCCCGACGCGGTCCGTCCCGTCACCGACTGGAAAAACCCGCGCCAGTTCCCCGCGCACTCGATGTAGGAGATCTGCGTGTGGGTGGGCAGCGCGCGGAGGTCGTCCAGGCTGAGCCGGACTTCCCTCTCCGCACCCGCTCCACCGACCGTGAGCACATATGAACCCGCGTCGATCCGGGGCGTCGGCGCGTGGTTCCGGACGAAGAAGAGCTCGTTGGGGGTGATGAGGCTGTGGAGATCCTCGAGGCGCGTCTCGAGATTGGTGCCGTGCTGGACGAAGGGGGACGGATCCTTGACCCAGATTGCCGACTCGCCGCCCGTAGCCCCCGGGGCCTGGCCACCAGACGCGGCCGCACCCTCGCCGCCCTCGGATGCGCCGTCTTCCCCGGTCGGCCCGCAGGCCGCCACGCCCACGCCCGCCGCAAGGAGCGCCAGGGCTTCTCGTCTGTTCATGGAGTCGCTCTTCATGCGGCTCAGATTACGCCGCAGCTGGTCGGGGAGCAACGTCTGCCGCGGGGTCTCGTTCTCAATGACAACTCGACCTTCCATAATGACAACCGCGGTTTCCATCGTTGCGGCTGCCGCCTGCCGGAAAGGCAGCACCCTCCTGTCAAGATGGCAGGGTCCGCCTGTCAAAATGGCCGCCCCGGCCTGCCGAAATGACAGCCCTGCCCGCCATTTCGGCAGACCCGCACCCGCCGCCCCCATCCCACCCGCCATTCTGGCAGAACCTTCACTCGGCATATCCCGCTCCCCCCGCCATTCTGGCCGCTCCACACTGGCACGGAGCGTGCTGTTGAGTCCCCCGGCCGCACACGACGTGCGCTGCTTTCAACCACACGACACACGGGAGTCACAAGATGTCACTGACCAAGCACAACCACCGCCTCGGCCCCTGGGCCGACTTCGACGTCCTGGCCAACCGGCTGCACTGCGCCTTCTCCGACTCGGGGCTCGGCAACCTGACCTACGGGGCCAACTGGGTGCCCCCGGTGAGCGTCGAGGAGAGGAGCGACGAGATCCTTCTCACCGCCGAGCTGCCCGGCATGTCCGGGGACGCGGTCGAGATCACGCTGGAGAACAACGTCCTCACCATCTCGGGCGAGAAGCGCGAGTCGCGGGAAGAGGGCGAGGAGGGCGGAAAGTACCACCTGGTGGAGCGCAGCTTCGGGTCGTTCCGCCGCTCCTTCACGCTGCCGCGCACGGTTCGCGGCGAGGGCATCACCGCCGGCTTCGACAACGGGCTGCTGACCGTGCGCCTGCCCAAGGCCGAGGAGGCGGTCAGCCGGAAGATCGAGGTTGCGGGGAGGAACTAGCCTTCGGGCTGGCCTGCGGGCGAGTCCACGCGTGGGATCGGGGGTCCGGCCGGCGACGGCCGGGCCCCTCTTGTCGCCCCTTCAGTTCACCTTCCTCACAAACGTCACCGACTGGTTCGAGAAACTCGACGGGCGTTCGGTCCCGTCCCCATCCGGGTCCGCTGGCTCGAAGTCGACCACGAAACGGTCCGGCCCCCGCATCTCGACGATGCCGTAGAGCGTGCGTCCCGCGAGTGGGCCGGCGGACCAGGGACCGACATCGAGATGAATCGGACTCTGGCCGTAGTCGACCTGGTAGGCGACCGCGAACGTGTCGGGTCCCGTCTCCAGCTCGAGCACCCAGCGGCTCTGCCCGTCTTCCTCGAAGATGTAGGTCATCTGACCGGTTTCCGCGGCGACCGACACCCACTCGCCCAGCAGAGGCTGGGGCTCCTCGCCGCATGCAAGGACGATCGGGGCGAGCGCGAGGAGCGCCGGGACGAGTCCGCGGGAGCCCCGCCGGCGAGGCGTCGGCGCGGCCGGACCCTCGACGGTCGGCGGACGAACCCCGGTCCGCATCAGTACCGGTAGTGCTCCGGCTTGTACGGCCCCCCGACCGCCACGTTGATATAGTCCGCCTGATCGCGGGTGAGCTCGGTGAGGCGTGCCCCGAGGTGGTCCAGGTGCAGCCGCGCCACCTTCTCGTCCAGTGACTTGGGCAGCATGTGGACGCCCAGCTCGTAGTCCTCCGCCTGCCGGTGCAGCTCGATCTGAGCCAGCACCTGGTTCGAGAAGCTCGCCGACATCACGAAGCTCGGGTGGCCGGTCGCGCATCCGAGATTCATCAGCCGCCCCTCGGCGAGCACCAGGATGGAGCGCCCGTTCGGAAAGGTCCACTCGTCGAACTGCGGCTTGATCGTCTTGCGCGCCGCCTCGGACCCCTCCAGCCCCGCCATGTCGATCTCGTTGTCGAAGTGGCCGATGTTGCCCACGATCGCCTTGTCCTTCATGCGGCGCATGTCGTCGATCGTGACCACGTCGCGGTTGCCCGTCGCGGTGATGAAGATGTCGGCGGTCTCCACCATGTCCTCCAGGCGGGCGACCTGGAACCCTTCCATGGCCGCCTGCAGCGCGCAGATCGGGTCGATCTCGGTGACCACCACGCGCGCGCCCTGCCCCCGGAGCGCCTGCGCGCACCCCTTGCCGACCTCGCCGTACCCCATCACCACGGCCACCTTGGCCGAGAGCATCACGTCCGATGCGCGGTTGAGCCCGTCGATGACCGAGTGACGGCACCCGTAGATGTTGTCGAACTTGGACTTGGTGACCGAGTCGTTAACATTGATCGCCGGACAGAGCAGGGTCCCTGCTTCCTCGAGTTCGTAGAGCCGGTGAACGCCTGTCGTCGTCTCCTCGCTGATCCCCTGAAGCCCTTCCGCCATGCGTGAGAAGTAGCCGGGGTCCCAGGTTCTCACCCGCCGGATCAGTTCGAGAATGACGCCCCACTCCTCGGGCTCGTTCTCCTCGTCGAAGGCCGGCACGGCCCCGGCTTGCTCGTACTCGACGCCGCGGTGAATGAGCAGCGTGGCGTCGCCGCCATCGTCGACGAGCAGGGTCGGACCGCTCTCGTTCGGCCAGTCCAGTGCCCGCAAGGTGCACCACCAGTACTCGGCCAGGGTCTCGCCCTTCCAGGCGTAGACCGGCACCCCCTTCGGTTGCTCCGGAGTGCCTCCGCTTTCCGGTCGGCCCACGACCACCGCCGCGGCCGCTTCATCCTGGGTCGAGAAGATGTTGCAGGAGGCCCACCGCACTTCGGACCCCAGGTCGGCCAGCGTCTCGATCAGTACCGCCGTCTGGACCGTCATGTGGAGGCTGCCGGTTACTCGCGCGCCGTGAAGAGGCCGCTCCGAGCGGTAGCGCCGGCGCAGTTCCATCAGGCCGGGCATCTCGTGCTCGGCGAGTTCGATTTGCCTCCTGCCGGCTTCGGCCAGGGCCAGATCGGCGACACGAAAATCGAGGCCGCTCGAGGCGGGAAACAGCTCCCGCGAGGTTCCGGCCGTCTCCTCGCCGTGTTCGATTCGCGTGTCTGCCATCGTCATCGTTCAGAACCTCCCGGGAACTCCCGGATCCTCTGGCTTCCGCGCAGGGCTGTCAACCGTGACTGCCGGTAAGCCCCATCGCCCCGGCCAGCAACTCGTACGAGCGCAGCCTCGCCTCGAAGCTCGGACAGATCGTAAGCACGACGAGTTCGGCTACTCCCAGACGTTCCGCCAACTCCCGCGCCCGCGCGGCCACCGCGTCCGGTGCTCCGACCAGACTGCGCGCCCGCATCTTCTGCTGCAC
Organism: uncultured Gemmatimonadaceae bacterium; assembly: GCA_964602175.1. Classification (GTDB taxonomy): domain Bacteria; phylum Gemmatimonadota; class Gemmatimonadetes; order Longimicrobiales; family Gaopeijiaceae; genus Bin94. The sequence continues at coordinate 8,658 of CAZRQE010000114.1, forward strand.
GGCCCGGTCCGCCTCCGTGAAGTCGTAGGCTTCCGCCTCTTCCAGGCTCGGGAACGGGCCCGGCTGGCCCTGGGTGAGCCGGATCCACCACAGGAACCGGCTGAGCGACTGCCGGTTCGCCTCTTCGTCGGTGTCGGCGACCATCGCGCTGACGCCGACGCTCGCCCGCGGTGCGGGGTGTCTGTCCGACGGACGATACTCGTTCCGGTAGAGCTCGAGCGCGGCTTCGGCCTCGCGGGGCTGAATGAAGTGGGCAAAGCTGAAGGGACAGCCGAAGTAGGCTGCGAACCGCGCGGAACCGAGGCTCGAGCCCAGGAGCCACACCTCCGGCTGGGTATCTCCCAGGGGCATCGCCCGGACCCCGTTCAGCCGGTCGTCCTCGTGCCCCCGACCCAGGTACCCGAGAAGATCCGCAACCTGCTCCGGATAGTGCTGCACGCCGAGCCGCCCCGGCCCATGGGCAAGCAGGTGCGCCGTGAACCGGTCCGACCCCGGCGCCCTGCCAATCCCCAGGTCGATTCGACCCGGATAGAGGGTTTCCAGCATGCGAAACACCTCGGCCACCTTGAGTGCGCTGTAGTGACTCAGCATCACGCCTCCTGAGCCCACCCGGATGCGGCTGGTCGCCGCGGCGACCTGGCCGATCAGCGCCTCGGGCGCGGCGCAGGCGAGCGACTGCGAGTTGTGATGTTCCGCCAGCCAGTACCTCCTGTACCCAAGGCGATCCGTCGCCCGCGCCAGTTCCACCGCCTCGCGAATCGCAGCCGCGGGAGTGCTTCCGGCCCGCACCGGGCACTGGTCGAGAACGCTGAGCGCCAGCGACGCCGCCTTGGCCACTCAGTACGCCGTGGAACGCCGGAAGCGTTCCACTACTTTGCCATTCTCGCGCTCGGCACGCGCCAGCAGCCGCGCCGCCCACTCCTCGCGCTGCGCGTCGACTGCCTCAGGGTCATAGCGGTCGACCATCGAACCGAACTGGCTGATGTGGGCCGCCGACGCCCGTGCCTTCTTCTCCGCCACCGCCGTGATGTCGACGGTGTAGTTCGGGCTCGCGCTGTAGTAGAAGAAGACGAGCGGCACGCTCCAGGCCTGGAAGCCCTCGTCCTCCAGTTCCGGGAAGTACAGCCGCCAGCGCGCCGCGCGGATCGCGTCGACCGTGATGATCGCGCCCGAACGGTGGTCGGACTTGTGGTACTGCTCGTAGGGCGAACCGGGGTCGACGGAGAAC
>CAZRQE010000115.1:0-8514 GCA_964602175.1 uncultured Gemmatimonadaceae bacterium
CATCTACATGGTCAACAGCTATTCCTTCTCGGACGACGGGGGGCGCACCTTCACCGTTCCGCCCCAGAGTCTCCACGGCGACGACCGCCTCGTCTGGGTCAATCCCTCCGACTCCCGCCATGTCATGAAAGCCGACGACGGCGGGCTCGGCATCTCCTACGACCGCGGCCTGAACTGGCTCTACATCTCCGACCTGCCGGTCAGCCAGTACTACCGGGTCAGCGTCGACATGGCCCGTCCCTACAACGTCTACGGCGGCCTCCAGGACAACGGCTCCTGGATGGGGCCCAGCGAGACCTACCGCCAGAACGGCATCGTAAACAGCGACTGGACCCGACTGGGCGGCGGCGACGGGTTCATCAACTTCGCGGACACGACCAACAACACCATCGTCTACACCGAATCCCAGTACCTGGGGCTGTCGCGGGTCAACATGCGCACCGGCGAGCGGACCTCCATCCGGCCCGGCGACCCGATCGGGCACATCGGCGGCCGCCGCAACTGGGGGACGTGGCGGGAGGTCGGCACCTTCGAGAACCAGCGCCTCGGCAACGCGATGGCACCGGCCAACTGGGACGGACCGTTCATCATCTCGCCGCACGACGCGTCCACCCTCTACGCCGGCACCAACATCCTCTGGAAGACCACCGACCGCGGCGACTCCTGGCAGGCGCTTGGCGATCTCACCACCCGCGCCGATCGGCGCTCGCTGCCCGTCATGGGACAGATGCCCGAAGACTACACGCCCTCGCTCGACGACGGCATCCCCTACTGGCCCACCATCTCGTCCGTCGCCGAAAGCCCGCTCGCGCGGGGTCTCATCTACGCCGGCACCGACGACGGCCGCCTTCACGTCTCGCACGACGACGGCGCGACCTGGACGGACCTGTCCGCCCGCGACGTGTCCGACTCCGACGAGCCATCCACCCCGGACTTCCCCGGCCTCCCCAACGGCGCCTGGGTCAGCGGCATCGAGCCATCCCGTCACGACGAGGCCCGCGTCTACGCGGTCTGGAACAACTACCGCAACGACGACTACGCCAACTACCTCTACCGCTCCGACGACTACGGCCAGACCTGGGCCTCGATCACCGGCGACCTGCCCGCCGACCGCGTGCTCCGCACCCTCCGCGAAGACCTGCGCAACCCGTCGGTCCTCTTCCTCGGCGCCGAAATCGGCGTCTACTACACCATGGACGGCGGCACGCACTGGACCGAACTCCGGGGCGGCATGCCCACACTGCCCTTCAACGACCTCGTCATCCATCCGCGCGAGAACGACCTCGTGCTGGGGACGCACGGCCGCGGCATCTGGATCCTCGATCAGATCAACGCGCTCCAGGAGCTGACGGAGGATGTGGTCGGGAAGAGCGCCCACCTCTTCACCATCGAGCCGGCCGTGCAGATCCGCAGGGCGGGTCGCCAGGCCCACACGGGAGATGTGCACTTCCAGGGCGAGAACCCCCCTCTGGGCGCAATCATCGACTACTGGCTCGGGGAGGCCGCCGAGGACGGCACGGTCGAGGTGGCAATCCAGGACGCGGACGGTGGCCATGTGGCCACGGTCGACGGCTCCACACGGCACGGCATGAATCGCGTGGTGTGGGACATGCGCCACCAGCTGGAAGTGGGCGCCGGCGGCGATGACGTCGCGCCGGGACCGTTCCAGCGCCGCGGCCCGCTGGTCGTTCCGGGGACGTACACGGCGCGGCTGGAGGTCGCAGGCCAGGACGGCGCGTCGGCCGGCCTGGCGCAGGAGTTCGTCGTGCGCGAGGACCCCCGCATCAACGCGTCACCGGGCGTGCGCACGGCCTGGACCGCCACGCTGCTGGAACTCGCCGACGCCCTGACCCGGGCCGCGGACGAACGCACCCGCATCCAGGACGCGCTGGAAGACATCGCCGACGACGACACCGGCCCCCGCGCCACCAAGCTGCGCGACCTGTCCCGCGAGTTCGGCGAACTGGTCAGCCGCATCGGCCGCCTGTCGGGTGAGGTCGAGGGCGTGGTCGCCCCGCTCACCCAGGACCAGCGCTCGCGCCGCGACTTCTACATGGAGATGCTGGAAGTGCTGACGGCGGAGGCGGAGGTGGTGGTGGGGTGATGTCCGTCGATTGCGCGTGTATTTGATAGGAGGACTGTAGCGAGGCGTATTGACATCGCACCACCTGGTGTCCAACGTTCCTGGGTCAACCCCGGTGTGGGTCGCCGCAGGGCGACCTAACCGGCCCCCGGCGGGGGCGGCTTTGTCCGCCCCCGCCGGGTCCTTTTTTGCCCCGAAAGGCGACGACATCGGAGGTTATCCGCGATCAGAGTTTCCTGCTTCATAGACGGATTCAACCTGTATTATTCCGTCCGGGACACAGGCCAGGATTACCTCAAGTGGTTAGATGTCTCATCTCTCTGTGAGGCGCTGGTGGGAAGGATCCGGTTACACTCCGTCCAGCCGGCTCAGATGGGTGATGTCTACTATTTCTCCGCGATTGCCAAGCACTTGGAGAATCAGAGCGGCGTAACGGGCTCGCCGACCGGGCGGCACCGGGAGTACATCCGAGCTATCAAGCACTTCGGTGTCATCGACCGGCTCTCCAGTTTCAAGCGGAAGACGAGGTCAGGGCACGTCTATCATGAAGAAAAGGGAACGGATGTCTGGCTTGCGGCTACGCTGATCGAGTCGGTTTTTTCCAGCCGATGTGACGGTGCCGTGATCGTGTCTGGCGACACGGACTTCGCACCGGCGGCCGTTGTGGCACGCAAGAAGGCCCCGGTTTGGTTCGCGCCTCCGCCACGGCGGGTGCCGAATCCGACACGACGGCGACACCACAACGAACTTCGTCGCGCCGCCACCGGAATACTGACCCTCAAGTCTCGCGAATACGCGGCTCACCAACTGCCAGATCGCATCCTCGACTCAACCGGCAACGTGGTGGCGACGCGACCGAAAGAGTATGCCAGGCCCAAACCCGCGAACACGACACATCCGTGAGTTGATCTCGAACCAGCGACGAGCGTGCGCCGGACCTGGCAAAATCACGTACCCGCCTCCAGCAACCCCAACACGTCCGCTTTCGTGGCCATCACCGCTTCGCGCTCCAGAAACGGCCGCACGTCGTTGGCGACATCATCCCACGGCAGTCCCTCCACTCGTGCCGCTATCACTCCGGGCCAGGTGCACGCATCGAGCCGCACGGCTTCCGCGTCGCCTTGCCTGACAGCCGCGTTCAGCAGCTCCAGATTCGGCGGCGGCCAGGTCGGATCGCTCAGATACCATGCGAGGTCGTAGATGTCCCTGCCCTTGGTCCACGGCCGGCACATCACCGCGTGCAGCTTGCCCGCCAGAAGTGACGCACGGTCATGATGATGCAGCCTCACCGACACGTGTCTTCGGACCAGTCGTGTTTCGGTGACGGCACCGGCGGGCGGATTCGTGTCCACGTCCACCTTGACGCCCAGCGTCTCTTCCCGGTGTGGCGACAGCCCGGTCTCGTAGAGCACCCCACGCACCCGGATCCAGCCGGTATGGACATTCCCGCGGTCACGCACCGAACCTTCGGCCTCGTAGCCCTCCCTCTGGAACTGCCGTACGATCGCCCTGGTCCAGCCACGCAGGTCGTAGAGCTCGCGCGGCCCCTCCAATGCGAAATCAAGATCCTCCGAGTATCTGGGCAAGCCGTAGAGGAAACGCAGGGCGGTGCCACCCTGGAACGCAAGCGGCGACATCGCCCCGGCCCGCTGCAGGCCCTCGAGAATCCGGGCCTGGACGTACTCCCGGAGCACGTTGCGCCCGACCAGGGGATCCAGGCCGCGCACCAGGGAGCGCAGATGGTCCTTCATAGCGGCTCGTATGCCAGGGCCGGATCGTTTGCCCCGCGTTCCAGGTGAGCGGCGGCGCGCTTCAGCTTCGGACTTCCCGCCGCGGCCGCGAGCTCAACCAGGGTCCGCACGGAGAGGGCCTCAACGTTCAGCCGCAGCCCGTCGATCCACGCGGGATTATCGCCGCCGGGCTGAAGGTGGACCAGGTCGAGAAGAGCCTTCTCGGGCGAAGCCACGAACGCGCTTTGGCCACCGCCCAGGGCGACCAATCGATAACCGCCCCGCCGCTCCGGTTTGACATACCGAAAGGAGAACCGCCCCAGCGGTGTCTCGTGAATCCGGGGACGCCCTGGCCCACAGCTGGTCACCTCGGCCACGAACTCCGGAATGGCATTGGCATACGCCAGCGCCGAGAGCCCGCTCACGTAGGATCCGGGTGCCAGCCGGTTGGCGACGAGGAAGGGATGAGGGATGACCTTGCGGTACGGCGGCGCCAGCGCGTACAGACCGCGACGCAGCCGAAACAGCTTTCCCGACGCGGACCAACGGCTCAACTGCGCGGGAAGGCCCGGCTCACGGGCCCGGCCCGCCATCAGCAATCCGGTCTCGAAGACGGGCTCATCCTCGACGATTTCGAGCAGTTTGGAGAATTTCATGCGCTTAACATAGTGAAATTAGCAAATATCTACAATAGAATAATTTACACCACCTGCAGTCCGGTCCAAGATCCGGCTGCCAATGCGGACGCCGTCCCATCGAGCCATGGAGGTGCCCACCATCCGGACCCACGTTCGGTGGCTTGCGACGCAACCAAGGTTCGAATACCTGTTGTTGGAGGAGCGGCGTGGAGGCACGGGGAATCTGCCCGAGAACAATCTGGTCACCGAACTGGTGGCGGTCGCCCGGGCACGAGGGAGAAAGGCGATAGTCGGCGCGGTCTCGCGCCTGCGGGATCGGATGGACGAGGATGAAGGCGGCACGCTCGATCAGGCGGTTGCCGTATGGCTCAAGTCAGTGATCGCGGATCTGGACGCAGGACTTGGCGCCGAACTGGAGACAGCGGGAACGACGAGGGAGGTGGTGGAAGTGATCAAGCCGAAGACCAAATGGGCGGTACGCTGGTATGAGGACGGCGTGGACGACGGTCGGGAGCAGGGCATCAAGCAGGGCATCGAGCAGGGCATCGTGCGGGCTATCGAGCAGCAGTGGCGGCTGCTGCACAGGCTCGTCGAGCGCAAGTTCGGTGTCGAGGCGGCTCGAAAACTGGCGGAGGCTTCGGCGCGGCAATCGCACTTGGACTTCGAGGCAGTCTTCGCCGCCGGCTCGACTGCGACACGGCCGACGAGTTCATGGCCTGGATGGGCGAGCACGCGACGCCCTCACCGGCAACACCGCACGCGACGGCCGATACATAGCCGCGGCTCGCGCAATCACGCTCACGTGTTTGCAACACGATCACAGGATGTGTATGATTCATGTGATTGGTCATGATTAATACACATTACGGAGACAGTCCATGCCACGAATCCACCTGATCGTCTCCGAACCCGACCGCAACCGCTACGCCGCCGCCGCCCACCGCGAGGGCATGACCCTGAGCGCATGGCTGCGCGCAGCCGCCGCCGACCGTCTTGACCGTCGGGCAAGCAGTGACCCGTTTCGCACGGAAGATGACGTGTGGCGGTTCTTCGCCGACCGCGACGCCGAGGCGGGATGCGGCACCGAGCCCGACTGGGAGCAGCATCTGGCGGTCATACGCGCGTCCCGGAGACGGGGTGAGTCCGGAACCTGACGCTGCGAGCCGTGGTCTTCGTCGACACCAATGTCCTGATGTACGCGGTCGGAAGGGAGCACCCCCTCCGCGAGCCGGCCCGTCGCTTCTTTGCCGACGCGACAACGAATCAACGGCCGCTCGCCACGTCGTCCGAAGTCCTCCAGGAACTGGTCCACGCGTACCTGCCCGTAGACCGCACCCGGGCGCTCGCCGCAGCGCTGCGGATCGTCGAACGGACCCGGATGGAGGTGTGGCCACTGGAGCGCGACGACGTGATCCTCGGAATCGAGCTCGCCGCGCGGCACCCGGCGCTCGAAGCTCGTGACCTGTGCCACCTTGCCAGCTGTCAGCGCCGCGGCGTCACGCGCATCCAAACGTTCGACCGAGGGTTGAAGGCCTACGACTCTTCCGGCTGACTGCCTGCCCAGGCCCTCCACGCCTCTACATCGGTCCCGAAGTCCTCGCCGCTCACCGCTCGCAGGAACGCGATGGCCGGCTCCCGAGTCCGTTCGTGCTCGGCGCCGGCGTGCGCAAGAAGCAGGTCGGGGGCCTTTCGGACCAACTGTCGCGCGAACTCGGGTGCGATGTCCGTGGCGACCAGAACCTCCAGCATGTCCCCGGTCGCGAACGGATTGGTTCCGTCGAAGAGCGCCAGCAGGTGGCTACGGGCCGCCGACCACTCGACGGGCTCCAGCGTACCCGTCTCCAGCCCCCTGACCACGTTGCTGGCCATCCTGACGACGCGCGGCTCGGGATCGATCAGCGAACCCGCCAGCGCGTGCCATGACGTGTCGTCGTCGAGGAAGTTCCCCAGCACCAGCGTGGCCACCGCCCGCGACGCCGCAGACGAATCTCAGGCCAGCACTTCCTGGGCGAGACGGCGATCCTCCTCGGCCGTCGCGTCGGCGGCGAGCTCCCGAATCTGCCTGAGGGTCCCGCGGTCGACTCCCATCCTTCCGAAGAGCAACCGTGTCATGATCCTGTCGAAAAACCCGCGGCGCGAGCGGATCGTCCGCGCTGCCTCGTCCAGCGAGCGCAGGTTGCGGCTGTCTGCGGCAAGCACCCTCAGTGCGTCCCAGGTCTCGGGCAGCGCGACCGTCTCGGCGCCGACCGCCCGGTACCGTACCCGTGCACTGTCCTCCACCCCGACGACGACGGTGTAGGAGTCGCCCGGTGTCCGATAGACGAACGCCGCCGCCTCGGCGAACCCGAGTTGCTGCTTCATGACGGCGGCGCACGCGTGGAAGGGCTGGCCGGGAGCCACATCCTGGATCGCGTCGAACAGCTCGCCGGCAGTCCACTCGTCCAAACCGATGAATTCGACGGGGCCGTCAGGGCCGGGGAGAACCTGGCCGGTGGCCGGGAGCGTGACAGCCGCGAGGAGCGTGACAGCCCCGAGGAGCGTGGCCAGTGTGGCGAGGGTGCTAGGTGGGCTTGTTTTCATGGGACTGGGCGGGGTCGTTGAGTCGGCTCATTGGCAACACGTATTGTCTCCTGGGCATCATAGCTACTGTACTTGAACGTGTTCTTGCAACCGTGCGGAACCGTGCGGGCCTGCCCGTTCCCTTCCGCCCTCCACGCCTCGACATCGGTCCCGAAGTCCTCGCCGCCAACCGCTCGCAGGAACGCGGGGGAGGCGGTGGTTCCGTGACGCAAAGGGTTGTTTTACTCAATAACATGAGTAAATTTACTCATTATGTTGAGCAAATCGTCATATGTGCGTTCCCAGGCGTCGGATCTGCGTCAGCGGCTGGCCGAGTCCCGCCGCTTCATTCAGATCGTCACCGGGGCCAGACAGGTGGGCAAGACCACGCTGGTCAACCAGGTCGCAGAGCAGACGGGCTTGCCCTATCGCTATGGGAGCGCGGACGAGCCTACCCTGCGGGGCCCCGGGTGGATCGCCCAGCAGTGGGACATCGCGCGGCTGGAAGCGGATCGCGCCGGCACCGGAGGCGCCCTTCTGATCCTCGACGAAGTCCAGAAGGCCTCCGGCTGGGCGGAGTCGGTCAAGCGCCTCTGGGACGAAGACACGCTCGCCGGGCGCAGGCTGAAGGTCGTGCTCTCCGGATCCGCACAACTCCTGATCGGGCGGGGACTGACGGAGAGCCTGGCCGGACGGTTCGAAATCGTGCACCTGCCGCATTGGAGCTACCAGGAGATGCGCACCGCATTCGGCTGGTCTCTGGAGCAGCACCTGTTCTACGGAGCGTACCCCGGGCCAGCGCCGCTGGTCGGCCAGCCCGCCCGATGGTCCCGCTACATTCGCGACTCGCTGATCGAGACCACAGTCTCACGCGACATCCTGCTCCTGTCCCGCGTGGACAAGCCGGTCCTGCTGCGGCGGCTCTTCGAACTGGGGTGCGACTACTCGGGCCAGATCCTGTCCTACACGAAGATGCTCGGCCAGCTGCAGGAAGCCGGCAACACCACTACGCTGGCGCACTACCTCGACCTGCTCTCCGCCGCGGGGATGGTGACGGGACTGCAGAAGTACTCGGGAGGCGGGGTGAGGAGGCGTGGATCGAGCCCGAAGCTCCAGGTGTTCAACACGGCTCTGTTGGCCGCCCTGTCCGGCCTGACCCTGGATCAGGCTATCGAGGATCGAGCGTTCTGGGGGCGACTGGTCGAATCGGCCGTGGGGGCACACCTCGTCAACGCCGCAGCCGCCGGTCTTTGCGAGGTCTTCTACTGGCGGGGCCGCAGCCGCGAGGTGGACTTCGTCGTGCGTGCGGGACGTCACCTCACCGCCATGGAAGTCAAGAGCGGACGGGCACGCTCCACGCTGCCCGGGATGGTTGCCTTCACGAGGATGTTCAACCCCGATCGTACACTGCTGGTGGGAGACGACGGAGTGTCCCTGGACGATTTCCTGTCCGTGCCGGTGGAGTACTGGGTGGGGCCCTGACCCTACAGTCCCACCACCCGCC
>CAZRQE010000116.1:0-15613 GCA_964602175.1 uncultured Gemmatimonadaceae bacterium
ACTACCCCCACGCCTCACAAGCTCGACGATCCGTCGCTTCATCCCGGGCGGATACCGCCCCCTCTTTCCCGCCATGACTCACCTCCTTCGCTGGCCCCAACGAAAAGGTGTCCGTCAAAACGGGGCAACTTCAGAATGTAAAGCAGACTTTACATTTGGCCAACTAAAGTTGTCATAATCGGGCTCTTCCGAGCTGCCAGAACTGCCGCGGTAGAAGGTCGCGGTAGACGCACCGCCCGTAGAACTCGCGACGCTGATGCCGACTCCGGCGTGACGGCGCCTGTCGCGGAAGTACTCGTCCATCTCGGCCGTGGTGATCGGGATCGGTTCGTAGGCGACTGTGTCCCCGCGAGCCACCGAGCCGTCCGGGGCATACCAGTCCACGCCGTAGCCCACGGAGCGGGCCACCACGACGGAGCCGTCCGGGGCGACACCCCAGGCGTCGGCTGGGGAAAGCGGAATCGGCGAAATGCTGATCCCCCTCTCTGACTCGTCGACCTCTACATCCGTGCGCTTGAAACTGCCCGCCGTATCCACCGATTCCGTGGTCAGGCCGATGCGGAGGATCGCGCCGGGAGCTTCGGGGTCGGCGAAGCCAATGCCGGCGGCGTACACATTTCCTCGGCGGTCGACCCCTGCCGGAAGCGCCATCACGAACCCTGTCTCGCCCGCCGGGCGAGCGATGGGGTGGGCCGCGCCGAACCCCAGATCCGGCCCGAGGCGGACCAGCCTCCCATTGCCGAGGTCGACCAGTAACGTCGAGTCACCGGGCAATGGCCAAACCGCGTCGGGTTGCCCGTATTCCTCCGGTCCCTCGCCCACGCGGCCCACCACGGCGCGCGTGCCCGCGTCCATGTCCACCCTGTAGAGCGCATTGGCGAGTGGATCCGGCACCAGCACATCGCCTCCGGGCAGCTCGCGCACGGCCTGGACATAGGCGAAATCCTCCGCATAGGCCGCCTCGGGAGGACCAAGTGGCTTCGACGGTGGCCCGGCGGCCGCGTCTCCACCGCTCTCGGCACAGGCGAACGCGGTCAGCAGGAGCGCTGGTCCCGCGGCGTGTCGGCAAAGGGACAGGTTGCGCACGGCGTTGTCTCCGCTACGGGGGTCAGGTGCCTGCCGAACTACGACACTACGACGTCGGCCGGTGGTTGTGCCGTTACCGGTACCGCACCCCCTCCTTGAACACCATGTCCACGTCGCGCAGCGCCCGGATGTCCTCGAGCGGGTTGCCGTCCACCACGATCACGTCGGCGAGCTTTCCGGCCTCGATGGTGCCGAACTCGTCCTCCATCCCCAGCAGCTCCGCGCCCCGGCGCGTGGCCGAGACGATCGCCTCCATTGGCGTCATCCCCAGTTCGATGAAGATCTCGAGTTCGCGCACGTGATTCCCGCTCTCGTGGAAGTTGAGGCGGGTGCCCTTGTCGGTACCCATCGCGATCGGCGCCCCCGCGGCGATCAGCCTGGCGAGATTCAGGCGTCCCAGCTCGTAGCCGGCCCGGTGCTTCTCCAGCGCCTCCGGGTCGCTTGCGAGGTCTCTGGCCACCCATTCACGGGCCTCCTGGACCATGTCGGCGGGAGCGTGGCGGATGTACCACGGATCCTCCAGTCGGCTCGGGTCCTCCATGTAGGTCACGTAGACTTCGCGCACGACCATCAGCGACACGGAGTAGACGTTCTGGTCCACGAAGCGCTGCACCAGCTCGTCCGGGAACTCGCCCTGCGGGCCCACTTCTTCCTCGGCCACGAGGGTGGGGTGCTCCATCGCGTCCACCCCTGCGTCCAGCACCGCTACGATGCTCTCGATCGACGACGTGTGCGTCGTAACCCGCAGTCCACGCGCATGTGCCTCTTCCACGATCTCGGTGAGGGCCTCGGTGGAGAGCACCGGCGGCTCGTTGTCGGGTCCGCTATGGGCGGAGACCTTGATAAAGTCGACCCCGCGCTGCGCGTAGTCGGCGACGATCTCCCGGCCATGGGCCCCGTCGCGCACGGGCAGCCTCATCGCGGCCCGCGCGTATTCCACGCCCTCGGGCGGGATGCCGGCGAAGACCGAATCGGTCGGATCGTCGAACATCCGGTAGACGCCCGGGTAGTTCAGAATCGTACCCGAGGTGAACAGGCGGGAGCCGGCGATCAGCCCGCTCTCGACATCCTCCCGCAGGCGGATCATTTCCTCGAGCGGGTCCATGGTGTCACGCGAAGTGGTGATCCCCTGCATGAGGCTGGCGTTCAGGTTGCGCGCCCCGATCTCGTAGTAGTCGCGGTAGCGTCCTGCGAAGTACGCCGGGTGATTGGACTGCCCGTCGAAGATGATGTGGCTGTTCCCCTCGATCATCCCGGGCATGACGGTCCTGCCGGCGATGTCGATGACCGTGGCGCCCGCGGGCACGGTCACGCTGCCGGCGGGTCCCGCCGCCACAATGCGGCCGCCGTCGATCACCACCACGGCGTCCTCCACCGCCGCGGCCCCGGTGCCGTCGATCAGGCGGCCGCCTGTCAGCGCGGTCACGTCGTCGCCCTCCCCGGGGGGCACGCAGGCGGCGATCAGGAGGATGGCCAGTGCCAGGGGGCCGCAAATGGATCGGGTCATGGTTGCCCTGCTTGCGCCGGTGCCAGATACGTGGCGAACCAGCGGACGATCCACTGAAGGCGCTCGAGGCGGTGCAGGGGCTGGCCGGACCTCGGAAGGCCGTGCCCCTCGTCGGGGAAGCGGACGAAGAGGGAGGGCACCCCTTCACGGGCCAGGGCCCGGTACATCTCCTCGCCCTGGCTGACCGGCACGCGGAAGTCGAGTTCGCTGTGCAGAACCAGCGTCGGAGTCGTGATGCGGTCCGCATAGGCGATGGGCGACGACTCCCACAGTCGCATGGGGACCTCCCAGGGGGTTCCGTCGAGTTCGAGCTCGACCCAGGAAGGGATGTCGGCGGTCCCGAAGAAGCTGATCCAGTTGGAGATGCTCCGCTGCGTGACCGCGGCGGCAAAACGGTCGGTGTGCCCGATCACCCAGTTCGTCATCAGGCCGCCGTAGCTGCCCCCGGTGACGCCCAGCCGCGCAGGATCTATCCATGCGTGCTCGGCGAGGGCCGCGTCCACCCCGGCCATGATGTCGTCGAACGCCTTGCCCACCAGGTCGCCGGTCACGGCGTGCTCGAATCGCTGACCGTAGCCGGTGCTGCCGCGTGGGTTGGTGAAGAGGACGCCCCAGCCCTGGCCGGCAAGGATCTGGAACTCCAGGCTGAAGCCGGTGCCGTACATGCCGTAAGGGCCACCGTGGATCTCGAGGACCAGCGGATAACGGGCGCCCGTGCGCATCCCTGGCGGCCGCATGATCCAGCCCTGGACGTCCCAGTCGTCGGCCCCGCGATACCAGAAGCCCTCGGCGTCCGCGAGTTGCCGCGTCGCCCGCCACTCGTCGTTGAAGCCGGTCAGCGCCCGGCCGTTGGAGCCATCCACGGAGCCTTCCGTCGCGTCCAGCGTGCCACTGTCCGCCACGTACACTTCCGCGGGCGCGGTGGGCGTGGTCCACAGGTACGCCAGCGTTCCGTCGGAGCCGACGGCGAAGTCGGTTGCTTGCCCCTTTCCGCGTACAATCGGGTCGTGCGTTCCGTCCAGGCCGAGCCGGTGGATCTCGATGTTCCCCTCGATCTGGAACGAGACCGCGAGGTCTCCCGCGGGCGTCCAGGCGAAACCGGACGGTGTGTGATCGATGTCGGCAGTCAGGTTCCGGGGCTCCCCGCCGTCGCCGTCCACCACCCGGATCTGGTGCTGGGACCCGTAGTCGTGCGGGTCGCTGTTTCCCCGGAACGCGAGCCAGGCTCCGTCGGGCGACCAGCGCGGCGCGGCGTCGGTGCCCGGGCCCCCGGAGAAGTGTTCGGCATCACCACCGTCAGCGGAGACGATCCAGATGTCGGTGTTCCGGTTGAAGTCGGGTTCGTCCGTGCGGTTGGAGACGAATGCGATCCTGCGGCCGTCGGGAGACCAGGCGGGCTCCGAGTCCTCGAAAGGCCCGTCGGTGATCTGCGCAGCCTCCTCTCCTTCGATGGAAACCACGAAGACGTGAGGGTAGGAGGACCCGAGATAGGTCGTGCCTGCCCGGTAGCGGAGGCGGTCCGCCACGATCAGGTCGCCCGACTCCGACTCGACGGGCTCTCCCAGCAGTTGCTCGGCGACCGCTGGCTCGCTTACCTCGGAGACCACCGCAAGGCGGCGCGAGTCGGGGGCCCAGGCCACGGTAGAAATGCCGGATTCGAAGTCCGTGACCTGCCGGGCGTCTCCTCCCGCAGCCGGGCGAACCCAGAGTTGTGGCGACCCGCTCCGGGACGACCGGAAAGCGAGCCACTGCCCATTCGGCGACCACCTGGGCGACTGGTCGCTGTCGCCCCCGGTGAACCGGTTGAGTTCGCCCGAGGCCAGATCGGCCTCCCAGACGGTCCTGCGGTATGCGTTGGCTTCCCGGTCGAGGTGGTTGGTCACGAACGCGAGCCGCCTGCCTTCGGGATGAAAGTCCAACTCGGCGACCTCCACGACTCGGAAGAGGTCATCGGGCGACACGCGGGAAGGCTCGGAGCCGACCGCCGGGTCGGTGTCCTGGCTGGCCGGATCGCAGCCGGCCGCGGTGGTCGCCAGACAGAGGCCGATCAGAGCGGCGCGGAGCCTGGCGCATCCTGCGCGTGCGGCCAGGACGCCTGTACGCGCCCTCACGGTGTGCCTCCGCTGTCTGAAGCCGCCGCGGGCTCCGCGCGCAGATACCGGTCCAGGTACTCGGCGATGCGGCGATAGTAGTCGGAGCGAGCGCGGGGCCCGCGTATCCCGTGGGCCTCGTCCGGATAGAAGATCCATTCGAAGGTGGTCCGTCCTTGCGCGAGAAGTTCGTTGACGAGTGCCGCCGCGTCGAGGTGCATCGTGTCCTGGATCCCGCTCAGGATCAGCATGGGGCGGACCAGGTTGGCGGCGTAGGCAATGGGGGAGCCGCGGCGCGTCCCTTCGGGGTTTTCCCAGGGGAAGCCGAAGTGCTCTTCGTTGTAGCCCGGCGCCAGGTAGAAGAAGCGCTCCCAGTCGGTGACCGGAGCACTGGACACCCCGGCTGCGAAGGTTTCCGGAGACCGCAACAGGGCGCTGGCGACCATGAATCCGCCGTAGCTGTGGCCCCAGATGCCGATGCGTTCCATGTCGACGTAGTGCAGGCTCCTCAGGTAGTCGACCCCGCCGAGCACGTCGGCCACGTCCACGTCGCCGAGACGGTCGAAGACACCCATGCGGAACTTGCGGCCGTAGCCTGCGCTGCCGCGAAAGTCGATGTCCAGTACCAGGTATCCCTCCTGCGCCAGGTAGCGGTTGAACGCGGTCTGGTCGAGGCGCATCCAGCCCCGGAAGACGCTCTGCGCGTACCCTGCGCCATGCACGAAGACGACGGCCGGGTACTCGTGGGCTGCGTCGAATCCGTGTGGTCGAAAGATCCTGCCTGTAACCGCGCTGCCGTCATCGCGGCTGGGGAACCGGACGATCTCCGGTTCTTGCAGGCGATAACCTTCCAGCCACGGGGGAACGGCGAGCGTGGTAAGCTGGCGCGGCTCTCCGGAGTCGGTCTCCTGCACGTACAGCTCGGGCAGTGCCGTGTGGTTGCTGTGGAGGTATGCCACGCGGGAGCCGTCCGGCGAGGGGGTGGAAGAAAGGTTCACACCGGGCAGCGGCGTGACGCGTCGCCACTCCCCACCGGCGGCCGGGACCTCGTACAGGTGCCGCTCCGGGGTCCCGGCTTCATTCGAGGGGAACAGGATGGTGCGGCCGCCCCGCGACCACACGGGGGTGACCTCGAAACGGTCGTACACCTGGTTGCTGGTAACCGTGAAGTCCCCCGACGTGACCTGCACCGGCCGGGGATCGTCGGCGCGGGCGTCGATCGTGTAGACGTGATTCCAGTCGGTGCGCTCTGATGTGAAGAGGAGATGCCGGGAATCGGGCGACCACTCCACCCAGATGGCGAGCGGCGAGATCCATGCATCCACATCCTCGCGCCAGATGGTGCGGACCTCGCCCGTCTCCGGCGACGCGATCCGGATTTCACGCGCCGTGTGGTCCAGCGACAGCCAGTTGACCGCGACCGCGTTGCCGTCCGGGGACCATTGCGCGCGGCTGCCTCCCCGCAGGGAATACCGCTCGCCCTCGGATGGCCCCAGCCAGGTGGTTTCACCCCCCGTGGCCGGGATGACGCCCAGCCGCACGCGCCCGTAGCCAATCAGCGTGAACCCCACGCCGATGATGAGGCCCGAGAAGTCGGTGTGCCGAAAGCGGCGCTGTTCGTCGGTCGCCTGAGCGGTGTAGAGGATCTTTGTGCCGTCCGGCGACCAGCGCGGCTGGAGGTTGTGCCAGCCGTCTCCGTGGGAGCTGGTGAGTTGCCGCACGCCGCCGTCCTTCAGGTCGAGGACCCAGAGTTCGCTCTCACGAACGTAGGCGAGCTTGCTGCCGTCCGGGGACAGCACCGGGTCCGGGCCGTTGAAGTACTGCTGGGGCGTGTAGCCGGGTGAGGTGGCGCCGAAGTCCACCAGCGTGCGCGCGGCCCCGGTGTTGGCGTCGGCGGCGTGGATGTCGCCTCCAGCCATGTAGAGGAGCGTGCGTCCATCGGGGGTCCAGGGCTCAGGCAACAGCGTGCGCATCACCGCGTCGGCGGGCGGATCCGGCGTCCCCGGCCGTGACAGGGACAGCCGGCGCACGCTCCCGTCCACATCCGCGATGAAGATGGCGCTGGAGTTGGTTTCGCCCTCGCCGACCGTAAATGCGATTTGCCGCCCGTCCGGGGACCACTCCGGGGCGGACAGTTGACGGAAGGTCCAGAGGTTGTCGGTCGTCAGTCGCAGTGCATCCTGACCGAGGGCGGGTGCCGCCGAGATGAGAATCCCGGCGGCTACACACGCAACGAGGCCACGGGACACACGGCCCGACTGAAGTGGTCGGAGGGCCGGCCTCCTGTGGGCGTCCCCCTGGGCCTGGGTCATGACGCGTCGGGTAAGACGGGGGAATTCATCGCGCACCTCCAGTGGCGGTAAAGCGAGGTGCCGCTCCCGCCGGGTGGCCTCACTCCGGAACGGCTACAAAAAAGAGGAATCCAGATTGGTACACAGAGGTGTAGTACAATTATGAGTCGCGAAGACTGGAGCCGCAAGCAGAATCCTGCCCGAATTCACCGCCGCCTTCGGCGCTCCTCCAGTCCCGTGGCACGCCGGTTCCTTAGCCGCGTGCCCTCGAACTCGCGCGCGTGACCCCACGCGATCATCGTCTGGAAGGTTCCGGTTTCGCGGCCCGGCGGGGGAGTGCGCTGCGTGTAGCTCCCGTCGGCTCCCATTTCCCAGGCGCAGCGGCGATCGGCGAGCTGGATGTCGAGCACCTGGCGCAGCTCGGCGCGGAGCGTCACGTCCTCGACCGGCACCAGCGCTTCCACCCGCGCGCTGAGGTTGCGTGCCATGCAGTCGGCCGATCCGATGTAATACTCCTCGTCGCCGCCGTTGCGGAAGTAGTAGATCCGGGAGTGCTGCAGGAAACGGCCCACGATGCTGATCACGCGGATGTTTTCGGAAAGGCCCGGAATGCCCGGGCGGATGCGGCAACTGTCGCGCACGATGAGGTCCACCGCCACGCCATGGCTCGAGGCCCTGTAGAGGGCGCGCGTCACCTGCGGATCCTCCAGCGCATTCATCTGGAACTGGATACGGCCCGGCGAGTCGTCGGAGTGCAGCTCGATCTCACGCTCGATCCGCTTGAGGAGCGCGTCGCGCAAGTACTTCGGAGCTGACAGGATCTTCCAGTACTTGCGCTTGGGCCGGTATCCGGTGGTCAGATAGTTGAACAGCTCAGTAAGGTCGGCGCCGATGGCCGAATCGGACGTGAGCAGACCGTGATCGCAGTATTGGCGGGCGGTGCCGACGTGGTAGTTGCCGGTGCCGACGTGGGCGTAGCGGCGGAGTCCGTCCTCGTCCTGCCGGACGACCAGAATGACCTTGCAGTGGGTCTTGAGCCCGAGCACGCCATATGTGACGTGAATGCCGTGGGCCGACAGCTCGTTGGCCCACTGAATGTTGGCCGCCTCGTCGAACCGGGCCCGCAGTTCGATGACCACCGCCACCTGCTTGCCCGCGCGGGCCGCCTGCACCAGGTGGTCGATGATGCCGCTGCGCGGCGCCATCCGGTAGAAAGTCATCTTGATCGCGCGCACCTGCGGATCCGTGCAGGCTTCGCGGAGAAAGCGCAGGACCGAGGTGTCGAAGGCCTGATACGGATGATGAAGCAGGACCGGGCCCTGCTCGCGGATCACGTCGAACACGGGCCGGCGCGTCAGCAGATCGGGGTGTTCAGCCGGATGGTGGTCCGGATCCTTCAGGCCGGGCCGGGGCAGGTCGTGGAGCGCCATAAGGTCCCGCAGGCCGAGCAGCCCCGATCCCTCGAAGATGTCGCTGTCCTTCAGGCCGAGTTCGCTGGCGAGCATCTTGCGCCGGTCGGGATTGAAGCCCTCTTCGACCTGGAGGCGCACGATCGGCGCCAGGCGCCGCTTCCGCAGGCCCGCCTCGATCAGCTCCAGCAAGTCGTCCGCCATGTCTTCGTCCACGTCGTAGATCGCGTTGCGCGTGACGCGGAAGATCTCGCACGCCTCCACCTTCATCCCGGGAACGAGCAGGTCCAGGTTGTTGGCCATCACGACCTCCAGCGGGACCCAGGTGGACGTGTCGTCGACGCGGACGAACCTGGGGATGCCCGTGCCCACCGGTACCTTCACGCGTGCCAGCGACGGGTTGTCCTCGGCGTGGTGGCGGAGCGTAACCAGCAGGTTCAGCGAGAGGTTGGAGATGAAGGGGAAGGGATGCGCCGGATCGGTGGCCTGCGGGGTCACCAGCGGGTAGATGTTGCGCACGTAGTGGAGGCGCAGCCACTTCCGCTCCTTTTTGCTCAGCTGCTCCCAGTCGACGATGCGAATCCCTTCGGCAGCCAGCAATGCGAGGATCTCCCGGCCCGCTTGCCGCTGCCGCATTTCGAGCTCCCGCACCACGGCGTAGCACTGGTCGATCTGCTCGACCGGGGTGCGCCCGTCTATCGTGCGCTTGATGATACCCGCCTCGACCTGCTGCTTCAGTCCGCCGATCCGCTTCATGAAGAACTCGTCGAGGTTGGACCCCACGATCGAAAGGAACTTCAGCCGTTCCAGCAGGGGCGTCCGCGGATCTTCCGCCTCGTGCAGTACGCGGAAGTTGAAGTTGAGCCAGGTCAGCTCGCGATTCAGGTAGTACTCGGGCCGGGCGAGGTCATGCTCGTCGGCGTGCGGCGGGATCGGCGTGGGGTCCGCCGGGGTAGTGAACGTGGGCGGATCGGGGGGTTCCGCGCGTGCCGGATCCGCTGTTCCGGAGGGCTCCTGGACCTCGCCGCGCTCATCCTCGGCGGCGGTGCGCACCTCGTCGGCGGGAACGCTGGCCAGGTTTGCGCGTACTTCCTGGTGAGACCGGATCGAGGCGGAGTCGGACATGCGTAAACATATGTTATGGGGTAACGCGGGGCCAGAAAGCGTGGCGAGTTCCCCACGGCTCGAACGGTGTCTCGGAAGGCGCATTCAGGTTGACGCTCTCACCCGCGGCGGCGACCTTCACTTTAACGGTGCCGTGCGCTCCACTTGCGGGCAGAGGAGTTACTGAAATGGCGAGATCAATCGGACTCGGAGCCGTCATTCTTCTCATGGGCTGCTCAACCGCGCCCGTGTCCTTCCATGGCGTTGCGCCGCCGGGGAAGGACGACGCATACGAGTGTGCCGTGGCCCAGTTGAACATCCTGGGCTACACGATCGAGGACGGCAACAAGGACACCGGCTTCGTGCGGGGCCGCAAGCAGACCTCGGGGCTGGGCACCCAGCTTCTGACCGGCAACGCGTACCACGACATTCTCACCGCGACGGCCTTCAACAACCCCGGTACGGGCGAGACCAACCTCCGTGTGGTGGCCTCGAGGGTGGCCGACCACGACATCAGCATACTCGGCGGACTGAGCGACGAGCAGCCTGCGGAAGGCGTGGAGACGATCGCGCCCTCGGACAGCGGCAAGGCCGACGCCCGCGTGCTGTTGGCGGGTTGCGGCGTCAACAACGTGGTCGGGCCGTCCCAGGACCAGGAGCCGTTCGTGCTCGAAGGGGTCGTTTGACGCAACCCGTGTCGTGGCGCGGGCCCGGGCCGCGATTCCACCAGGTACGGCGGGAAGTCGACGCCTGCTCGCCGGCGGCGCTGCTTTCCGCGGGCCAGGGTGGAGCCCGAGGTTTCTGGGCATTGGGGGATCGCTGGATTGCCCACACGGGCGTGGTCGGGGAGATCGCCGTTCCCGGACGACTGTTTGCCGAAGATGGCGGCCGGGCCACGGCGACCGACGTGCCGTGCCGTTTCCAGGTGGTGCAGGATCAGGCTTCCGAGATCTTCGGTGGTACCGGGGGCGGCGGGCGTTCGCGCGTATTCGGCGGGTTCGCCTTCGCGCCACGGAGGAGCGGTGATCGCATGTGGGCGTCGTTCCCTCCGGCGCTGTTCCACCTTCCCGAAGCGGAGTTGGAGCACAATCCCGTCACGCGGAAGTGCACCCTGGTTGTGCATGCGCGAAGCCGGGCCGAGGCGCGGCGCAATTGGGATGCTTGGGCGAGGCGTTTGAGTGCCGGAGCGACGCGTGCGCGCTCGGTCCACCGGTACAAGGGCCTGGCCGCTTCCGGCACGAGGTTGGCCGCGTCAAGGCTGGAACGCGCCATCTGGCACCGAATGGTGTCGGGCACGCTGCGCCGGATCGGGGACGGTGAGGCCGAAAAGGTCGTGCTCGCCCGGACGATGGAAGTGGACCCGCCCCATCCGGTCGAACCCCTGGATCTGGTGATGGCTCTCTGGGAAGAGAACCATGGCAGCCACGTGTTCCTCTTCGAGCCGGGACCGGGGTCCGCCCTCGTGGGGGCGGCGCCCGAGACGATCGCGACCGTCGTGAACGGCGTGGTGCGCTCGACGGCGGTGGCGGGCAGCATCGGCGTTGGGGCCGACTCGGTCGAGACCGCGCAGCTTGCCCGCGCACTCTACAACAGCGGCAAGGACCGCGCCGAGCACGACTTCGTGGTACGGGACATGGTGGCAAGGCTGTCCGCGCTCGGTTGTACGGTGCGACGGGACGTTGCGCCTCACGTCCTGACGCTCGCGCGAATCCAGCATCTCGAGACCAAGATCGCCGCGACGATCCCGGACGCCCTGACCCTCCTCGACATCGTCGCTTCGCTGCACCCCACGCCGGCCGTGTGCGGCATGCCACGCAACGTAGCGAGGTCGATCCTCACGGAGAGCGAGGTGTTCGACCGCGGATGGTACGCGGGACCCGTGGGCTGGTTCGGTTCCGACGGCAAGGGGATTTTCGTGCCCGCGCTGCGTTCGGCGGTGGGTACCGGTTCGCGCTGGCGGCTCTTCGCGGGCGGCGGGATCGTGGCCGGGTCGGATCCGGCCCTCGAGTGGGAGGAAACCGAACTCAAGTTCCAGCCGGTGCTCCGGGCGATGGCGCGTGCGGGAATCGCCGCCGGGGCGGCGACCGGCTCCGGTTGAGCGAGCAGCCGTGGACAAGATCCCCCCGGCGATGCCAGGCGTGACCGGCGGGGAACTCAACCTCGCGTGGGCACAGGCCATTCTAGGCACGCTCGCCGAGTACGGCGTGGAGGAGGTGGAGATCGCTCCCGGCTCCCGGTCGGCGCCTCTGGTGCTCGCGGCGCGTTCGCTCCCCGGCATGCGGGCCCGCGTACACATGGACGAGCGCTCGGCGGGCTACTTCGGGGTCGGATACGGGCGCACGCATCTGGGACCGGCGGCGGTGGTGACGACGTCGGGTACCGCGGTGGGCAACCTGTTGCCGGCCGTGATCGAGGCCGACCAGTCCGATCTCCCGCTGATCCTGGTTACCGCCGACCGTCCGCCGGAGATGCGCGGCGCGGACGCGAATCAGACGATCCTGCAGCCGGGGATCTTCGGCGGCCGCGTGCGCTTCGAGGCGGACCTGCCGCTTCCGTCGCAGGTTGAACTGCGAAGCACGGGACCTCGATCGATGATCCACACGGTTCGCAGGGCGGCGCGGCACGCGCTGGGTCCGCCCGGCGGACCCGTCCACCTCAACGTGCCGTTCGAAAAGCCGCTGCAGCCGGAGTCGCCGGAGGGGCTCAAGCTGCGGGGACCGGGCGACGAAGGGCCGCGGCCTTCGGAATCCGAACTGGAGCGGGTGGCCGAAGCCGAGGAGGCCGAGCCCGGGTCGTGGCGGCCCCGGCCGGGCGGACGTGTCCGGGGGTCCGATCGCGACACCCTGGTCGGACGCCGGCTGGAGGCCGCGCGCCGCCCCGTGCTCGTCGCGGGCCCGGTGTGCGACCCGGGACTCGACGGCCCGGCGCTGGCGCGGTTCGCGGCGCTCAGGAGCGTGCCGACGCTGGCGGATCCGCTCTCCGGGGCACGGTTCACGAGCGGCATCGACGAGGTCTGCGACGCCCCCATTCTGGGAGCGTACGACCATTTCCTCCGCATTCCCGAGGTGGTCGAGCACCTGGAGCCGGATCTGGTCATCCGGGTCGGGCGTACGCCGACCTCGCGGGTCCTGGAAGTGGCGTTGGCGAACTGGGCGGGCGCGACCCAGATCGTGATCGACGACGGGACGCATCGCAAGGATCACCAGGGGCTCGCGGACCACTATGTGCGCGCCCCGGCGTCGCGCGTGCTCGATCGCCTGGCGCGTGACGACGGCGACGACAGCGGCGACACCGGCCCCGGGCCCCCCTCCTCCTCGCGGCTTGTCTGGGCGCGCCGCTGGAAGGAGATCGAGGCGGCCGCGTGGGAGGCGGTCGAGACTGGGTCCGCGGACGCCGACAACGAGGGTGCGTACGCGGCGGCGACGGTGCGTGCGCTGCCCGCCGGTGCGACCCTGTTCGTCTCGTCGTCGATGCCGGTCCGGGACGTGGACGCGTACGGCCGGCCTGGGGCGCGCGGCCTGCAGGTCCTGGGCAACCGCGGCGCGAGCGGGATCGACGGGGTCGTGTCGTCGGCCCTCGGGTGCGCCGCGGGTGGCGCGGGTCCGGTGGTCGCGCTGCTCGGCGATCTCGCCTTCTACCACGACATGAACGGCCTGCTGGCGGCCCGCGACCGGGACCTCAATGTCGTGTTCGTCTTGGTCGACAACGACGGAGGCGGCATCTTTCACATGCTCCCGATCCGCGACTTCGAGCCGGTCTTCACGCCCTACTTCGCGACACCGCACGGGCTCGACTTCCGGCACGCGGCGCGGATGTACGGCCTGCCCTTCACGGACGCGGCGAGCCCGCAGGAGTTGGAGGAGGCGGTCGCGGAAGCCGTTGGGCGCCGGGGGACGGAGGTGATCCGGGTCCGCACCGACCGGGAACGAAACCGGTTGAGCCATCGGCGTGTCCAGGCGGAGGTGGCCCTGAAAGTGAACGAGCTCTTGAACCGGGAGACGCCATGACCGACACGTCCTGGAAGACGGTGAAGTCGTACGAGGACATCACGTACAGGAAGCGCGACGGGGTCGCGCGCATCGCCATCAACCGCCCGGAGGTGCGCAACGCGTTCCGTCCCGAGACGCTCTTCGAGCTTCTCGACGCATTCAACGACGCCAACGAGGACTCGTCGATCGGCGTCGTGCTCCTGACGGGCGAGGGGCCTTCGAAGGACGGGAAGTACGCGTTCTGCTCCGGCGGAGACCAGCGCGTGCGGGGAGACGCCGGCTACGTGGGCGGAGACGGGGTGCCGAGGCTGAACGTGCTCGTCCTGCAGCGCCTCATCCGCACGATGCCCAAGCCCGTGATCGCGCTGGTCGCGGGGTACTCCATCGGCGGCGGCCATGTGCTGCACGTGGTGTGCGATCTGACCATCGCCGCCGACAACGCCGTATTCGGCCAGACCGGCCCCAAGGTGGGCAGCTTTGACGGCGGCTTCGGTTCGTCCTACCTCGCCCGCATCGTCGGCCAGAAGAAGGCCCGGGAGATCTGGTATCTGTGCCGTCAATACGACGCCCGCGAGGCCGAGGCGATGGGTCTGGTCAACAAGGTCGTCCCCGTGGACCGGCTGGAGGACGAGGGGTTCGAATGGGCACAGCGCATCCTCGAGCACAGTCCCCTCGCGATCCGGCTCCTCAAGTCCGCCTTCAACGCGGACGTCGACGGGCAGGCGGGGCTCCAGGAGCTCGCCGGCAACGCCACGCTCCTGTTCTACATGACCGAGCAGGGCCAGGAGGGGCGCGACGCCTACCTCGAGAAGCGGAAGCCGGACTTCCGGAAGTACCCCTGGCTGCCGTGGTGACGGACCGGCCGTGACCGTCTCCCGCACCAAAGCCTGGATCCTCGCCACGCGGCCCCGCACGCTTACGGCGGCGTCCGCCCCCGTCGTCGCGGGCACCGGCTTCGCGGCCGCCGACGGTCAATTCTCCGTGGGCCCCGCTGTGGCCGCGCTGGCGGGCGGGCTTCTGATCCAGATCGCGACCAACCTGGCCAACGACTACTACGACTTCTTCAAGGGCAGCGACACCGCCGAACGGCTCGGACCCGTCCGCGTCACCCAGGCCGGCCTGCTGTCGCCCAGGTCGGTTTGGCGCGGCATGGCGCTGACGATGGTGGCGGCCTTCCTGATCGGCGTGTACCTGGTGGCGGTCGGCGGCTGGCCCGTGGCGGTGATCGGGCTGCTGTCGCTGGCGTTTGCGGTGGGGTACACGGGCGGACCGTATCCGCTGTCCTATCACGGTCTGGGGGACGTGGGCGTCTTCATCTTCTTCGGGCTCGCGGCCACCGCCGGGACGTACTACGTGCAGGCCCTCGCCTGGTCGCCCGACGCGATCGTCGCGGGCGTGGGGATGGGGGCCTTCAGCACGGCGATTCTGGTCGTGAACAACCACCGTGACCGCGAGACCGACGGGGCCGCGGGGAAGCGCACCCTTGCCGTACGGTTCGGCGACCGCTTCAGCGTGGCGCAGTACTTCGCCTGCCTCGTGGTGGCGGCCGCCGTGCCGATCGCCGGGATCGCCGCGATGGGGTGGTCGCCCTGGACGCTCCTGTCGCTGGCCGGGTGGCTGCCGTGCATTCCGGCCGGGACACGGGTCGTGGCCGTGATCCGCGAGCCGGGCCTTGACCGGCGCACCCTCAACCCCGCGCTGGGGCAGACGGCCCGCGGAGTCGCGTTCTACGGCGCGGGGCTCGCGGTCGGCATCCTCCTCGGGACGCCTTGACCCCCGCGGACGATCTCGCGCGGCGGGCCGCAACCACTCCCGACGCCACCGCCCTGACCTGGGACGGCGGCCGCTTCACCTACGCCGAACTGGACGAGGCCGCGACCAGCTGGTCGGACCGCATCCGCGACACCGGCGTACCGCCCCGCTCCTTCGTCACGCTGTGCCTCACGCCCGGCCCCCAGGCGGTTGCGGCCCTCTTTGGAGCCTGGAGGAGCGGTTGCATCGCCATGCCGCTGCACGAAGGCCTGACCGACGCCGAGGTCGCGAACGCCCACAGAACTGTAAACTCTGCTTTACATGTTGACAACTCCGATTTCCATTTTACCAGCGTCGACGCCGGGAGACCCGCCCGCCCGCCGAC
>CAZRQE010000117.1:0-19455 GCA_964602175.1 uncultured Gemmatimonadaceae bacterium
GGGATCGGTAGGTGACCATTCGCACATCAAGGCGATGGTCGAGGGAGCGGTCGTGGTCCCGCTGGCGTGGCGTTTCTCCCTCGGAGCAAAGGCGGGCGCGGCCCGGGTCTGGGGCGACCCCCTGCCTCAGGACCTGTGGACGATCGCGACGAACGGAAGCTGGGTTCGCGGGCACAAGGACGAAGTGGAAACACGGCGGACCCGGATGGGCCGCGTGGACCTGCAGCGCTCGTTCGGCACTTGGCGCCTGTCCGTGTATGCGGACCGGGCGTCGGTCGAAGACGCCGACTATTGCGCGGTGGGAGCCGGGCTCGTCCTGATGGACGGTCTGTTTCGCCTCGACGTGGCGACAGGCGTGGACTGCGGGCGTCGGGGCGGGTCCGAAGCGGGGTGGAGACTACACCCACGGGCGTTCACGTTCTTCTGATCGCCGGGCCCGATCCGGATTGGCCATCCGATAGCCGACGCTGCGCTTGTTGAAGATGTACATGGGATTCGCCGCATCATCGCCGAGCTTCCGGCGCAGCTTCTTGACGTAGGTTCGCACGCGCACCGAATCTCCCCCGCCGCGCCGGCCCCACACCTGCCGCAGCAGACTCCGAGTGGTCACGACGTTGCCCGCATCGAGCGACAGCGCCCGCAGAAGTGCGAATTCGGTGGCGGTGAGGTCGACTTGCCTGCCACCAATGCTGACCTCTCGCTCATTGTATCGGATGCGCAGGTCTCCCGACTCGAATTCATCGGGTTCGGCCGCCCGCCGCAACGCGGCCCGGATCCTCGCCACAAGCTCCGTCGGCGAAAACGGCTTGACGAGGTAGTCCGCCGCGCCGAGTTCGAACGCTCTCGCTATGGTCTCGTCCCTGCGGTAGCCGGAAATGACGATCACCGGCAGACCGGCAAGCTCTGGCAGTCGCTCCATCAGCTCGATCCCGTCGCTGCCCGGCAACATCAGGTCCAGCAGAACGAGCCCGGGCTCCTCGGCACGGATCATCTCCGGCATCTCACGCAGGTCCCCCGTGAGGACCGGTGCGTAGCCCGCCCTCGCCAGAACATCGCGAGCCAGGCGCAAAGTGTGGGGATCGTCGTCGACCACCAGGATGCGCGTACGCTCGCGCCCTCCCTGAGGCTTCACGTCAGAACGGCGACCGGAGTCGGCCGGATCCTCCTCGGAAACCGGAACGGTGAAGGTGAAGCGCGTGCCCTGGCCCGGACCACCGCTCTCGACCCGGATTCGGCCGCCGTGCGCCTCCACCAACCCCTTGCAGATGGCAAGCCCCAGACCGTAGCCCGTCGTCGCGCCCTCCTCACCGCCGGGGGCATACTTGCGGAACAGGTGCGGCAAGCGCTCGGGCTCCACCCCCCGGCCCTCGTCGGCTACCGAGATTGCGATGTGCACGCCGTCCCGCACCGCCCCGACCTGGATGGGGGACGACTCCGGCGAATACCGCGCCGCGTTGGCGAAGAGGTTGTTGAGCACCTGG
Source organism: uncultured Gemmatimonadaceae bacterium (assembly GCA_964602175.1). Lineage (GTDB taxonomy): Bacteria > Gemmatimonadota > Gemmatimonadetes > Longimicrobiales > Gaopeijiaceae > Bin94. The sequence goes on from CAZRQE010000117.1 coordinate 1,482, forward strand.
ACCATGCGCCGACGGTCAGCCATTACCGGAGGCAAGCCGGTCGGGAGGTCGACGAGAATGGAGTGCCGCCCGCCGCCGCTGAGGAACGTCTTCCTGGCCAGGTCCACCAGCTTGGTGACTTCGGAGGGTTCGGGGGTGACCGACAGAGTGCCCGTCTCGATTCGTCCCGTATCGAGGAGATCGCTGATGAGGCCTCGCATGTGGTCCGCCTGCTCGTCAATGATGCGAAAGAACGCACGCTGCTCGGCGGGGTCCAACTCGGGCGACGCCGTCAGCACGGTCGTGGTCGATCCCTTGATCGAGGTCAGCGGTGCCCGCAACTCGTGACTCACCAGGCTGAGGAACTCGGTACGCGACCGCTCGAGCTCCTCCAGCGGCGCCAGATCCTGCATCGCGACGACCATCGACACGACCTCGCCCTCCTCCGAGCGGATCGGGGTCGTGTTGATCAGCATCCTAACGCTGCGGCCGTCGGGCACCGACAGCTCGATCTCCTCGGCGCGCACCCGCCGGCCCACGCGGAGCTCCCTGGCCAGGGAGGCCTCCCGGATGGCAATCTCCCGCCCATCCGGGAATCGGCTAGTCATCGTGTTCAGGAGATCCTCCGGTGCCTGACCCGGAGCGCACAGTGCCTCCACAATCCGTTCCGCCTCCCGGTTGAACGAGACCGCGCGGCCGGTGCCGGCATCCAGAACCGCCACGCCCACCGGCGAGGCATCGACCAACGCTTCCAGATCGGCTCGGGCCCGGCTTTCGTCCCGGTAGGCACGGGCGTTGGCGATCGCGACGGCCGCCTGCGACGCGAAAAGCACCAGAACCTCTTCGTCGTCGCCGGTGAACTCCCCGCCGTCCCGCTTGTCGCTGAGGAAGAAGTTGCCGAGATGTTCGCCGTGATAGTACATCGGAGTGATCTGGAGGGTGCTTGTATCCCACAGGCTCGAGGAGAAGCCCAGCGATTCGAGGAAGCCTGACACGTTTCCCACTCGCAGCGGTGCAGGAAGGTTCCGAAGGTATCGCAGCAGCCGGGGCCCGTCCGGCCACTCCGCCATCTGCCGATGCTCCTCCGCCGTGAGTCCAGAGGTGACGAAGTTCCGCATGTTTCCCTCGGGGTCGATCGTCGCGATCAGCCCGTAGCGGGCGCCGGTCAGAGTGCGTGCACTCTCCACGATCTCGTGGAGCACCATCTCGACGTCGAGGCTCTCGCTGATGCGCAGCATCGCGGTGCTGAGCTTCGCGGTGCGCTCCCGCAACGCCCTGTTGTCGTTTCTGAGTTCTTCCAGACTGCTCATTGGTTGCCTTTCCCGAAGACCTACTACGTGAAAGCGGTTGCCGCGGCCGCCGCGCGGGGGCATGAAGAATGTGCAGGATTCACTATAACGTACGCCGACATGGGTGTGCAAGTTTCAGCGTACACGCATTTGTCACGCGATAGGGGGCTATGGACACATAGCATACACGTAGCGGTCGCTATGTTCAATGAACGGACATGCCACCCCACCACCGCGCCGTACTCGGAGATCGGCATTGCAATGCCCGATGTGAGCCAACTCCTTCCCCAGCGCCCTCCGTTTCTCATGGTTGAGTCCGTCCTCGATTACGGGGGGGTGAACGGCCCGACGATCGTCGCGGAGTACCACGTCACCGAATCGGATCCCGTGTTCGCTGCCCGCCGGCCGCCGACCCATTGGCCATCGGTCCACGTCATCGAGGGGCTGGGTCAGTCGTGCCAGGTCCTGAGTGCACTCCGGCAGCGCGATCTGTGCACGGTCGGCGGCGGTCCAGGGGACACGGCGGCCGCACGAGCCCCGAACTTCGGGCCGCTGGGCCTGCTCGCCGCGGTGGATGTCGAGATCCATGGATTTGCAAGACCGGGCGACAGTCTGCGGTACCGGGTGACGCAAACCCATGCGCTCTACGAGCTCTATCGTTTCAGCGTGGCTGCATTCGTGAAGGAACGGATGATCGCCTCGGGAGCGATCGTGGTAGCGGCCATGCGATGACCCTACGCTCCGATGTGACGATTGTCGGTGGCGGTCTCGCGGGATTGACGCTGGCCCTGCACTTGAAGTCTGCGCTCCCGACGCTCGACGTGGTGGTGATCGAGCGCAGGGAGTACCCCGTGCCGGAGACGACGTTCAAGGTTGGGGAGTCGCTGGTCGAAGTGTCGTCCTGGTACCTGGACAGGGTACTGGGGGTGGGAGATCACCTGCGGGCGTCGCATCTGCCGAAGCTCGGACTGCGTTTCTTCATGACCGACCGCGACAACGCCGATGTGGGACGGCGCCCGGAATTCGGTGTCCTGACGTTGCCGCACTACACCTTCGATGCCGCGAAGGACGGATTCCCGGGGTTGCATCTCCGCACCTACAACGTCGATCGGGGCCGGCTGGAGAACCACCTCTTCGAACGATGCCTGGATGTCGGCGCAGTCGTCCTCGACAAGACCAGAGTCACCGCCATCACGCTTGGAGATCCCCACGAAACCGTCGCGAACGTGGCTGGACAGGAAAGGGTGCGGGTGCTCTCGCGCTGGGTTGTCGATGCTTCCGGCCGGGTCGGATTCCTGGCGCGGCGGCTGGGCCTCAGGAAGACTCGGGAACATGAGGTCAATGCGGTGTGGTTTCGCCTGGATGGTCGCATCGACCCGGACCGATGGACCGATGACCCCGGGTTTCACGGCAGGACAGGACCGGATCTGCGCTGGCTGAGCACGAATCACCTGATGGGTCACGGCTACTGGGTCTGGCTGATACCGTTGCCCACGGGCGCCACCAGCGTGGGGATCATGACCGACCCCACGCTGCATCCGTTCGACGGACTCAACCGGGTCGACAGGCTGGTCGCGTGGCTGGCGGTCCGCGAGCCCCAGCTGGCCGCGGCGGTGTCGTCGTTCGAGATTCTCGACTTCCACCGGATGAAGACGAAGTCGTATCTGGCCACACGGGCCTTCTCCCGTGACCGCTGGGCGCTCTGCGGTGAATCGGCCTACTATGTCGACGCCCTCTACTCGCCGGGCGGCGACTTCATCGCTGTCGGGAATACGCTGATATCCGGGATGATCCGGGCGGACTATTCCGGCAGGCCGGATCGGTTGTCGGCCCACTCGCATTTCGCGGACAAATTGCTCCGTGGAATGTTCCGTCACTATCTGGGGCTCTTTCACCGCAACTATCGCCTGATGGGAGATCCGGGTGTCATGCTCCGGAAGGTGATCTGGGATACGGCGGTCTATTTCGGGTACAACGTCCTCCTGTTTCGCAACGACCGGTTCTGCAGCCCGGCCTTCCATCGGGAGATCCGGAAGGAAAGCCTGCGGCTGGAGGGGCTGCAGCAGCGAATGATCAGCCGACTCGCGCAGCAACGTGGAACCAACGGGCGGTCGTACACGGGCTCCTGTGTCGATCAATCATCCGTCCGGCCCCTCTGGTCTCTCTACAAGTCGAGCGACGAACACCTGGCCGACGCCCGCGCTGTCAAGGAGCAGCTGGCGGAGAACATCGGCACCCTGGACGGGTTCAGTGGCACGCTGGAGGGAATGATCGGATGACCGGGCAAGTGGCCGGCACGGCAGGGCATGCGTTGCCCGGTCGCCTGTCTCGACTGATGGCCGTAACCGATCGTCCGCTGAAGCTCGAAGCCATGGGGAACGCGCGTCCGCGAGCCACGCGGTCGGAGACCGGCAGACGACTGGCGGCGGCACGGGAGTCGTTCGCCGAGGGTTTCGAACGACTGCTCGCGTCGCCCGAGGGGACGTTGCCCCGATTGTTCCAGGACCTGTCGGGGCGGAAGCGCGGGTTTGCACTCGAGGGTGGGGCGATGGGGGCAACGCTGCTGGACGAGTTCGGTCGCGGAGCGGAGGGCAAGCGACTCGGTCGGCTGCTCGTGGGCCGGAGCAGCGCCGAGCGGTTCCTGATCGCCCTTGGCGCGGGAATGGCCGCCGCGCGCATGGGGAAACCGTTCACGTGGATGCCGGCTGGATTGTGTTCGGCGGAACGGGGCGCGGTGGCGGACGGGTACGGGTTTCACCAGGCGTTCTTCAGTGCGCAACGCTTCCTGGGCAGAGGATTCCCCGCGAGGCCGGGCAAGTGGGGCGCGCGGTACGACCTGGGCCTCGGTCGCGGGTTGTTTTTTGCAGCGGGTGGCGATGGGGAGACCGTCACGGCGGCGGTCGCCGGGATGCCGCGGAAACGCCGGAAGTCTCTCTGGCGGGGTATCGGCACGGCGAGCGCCTTCGCGGGTGGCGCGCGGTGCGCCGAGGAGTGTGAGGACATCATTGCAGGGCGGTTCAAACCGGATCTACAGGCGGGCATTGAGGACGCTGCGCAGATCGCGGCGATCCTGGCCCGCAGCACGAGGAGGCGACGGTAGCATGAAGCGGAGAGATTTCGTGACCTACAGCGTAGGTGCCCTGGCGGCCGGTTCGGCAGGTTGCACCGGCATGAGGCAGCTCGTAGTGCCGAGTTCGCCGCAGGTGACGGCCGGAGAGATGGAAGAGTTTCTTCTCGCACAGGACGCCGTCATGTCCCGGATCACGTCGAAGCCGGAGGGGAGTGGGTTGCTGGAGGGACTGAGTGGCGGAAAGTCGCTCCGGGCGGACGACGCGCGGCTCTTTCGGGGGGCCATGGGGTCGCTGCTGATCGCCGGGAACATGAGGGATCTTCCCGTCGCCGGGCAGGTGCACCCGGGTGTCCAGAAGCGGCTCCGGCACGCGGGTCCCATGATGGACTCGACCCTGGCGGGGTTCATCGACGGATTGAAGTCGATGACGCCCACGGCTCGCGTGGATCTGCAGTCGGCGCTGCGGAGCGATCCCGAGCTCGGTACCCGGATGCTGATGGCGATCGACCGCGAGGCGGCCGACGCCGGGGCTCCGGTCCGCCGGAGGAAGGAGTTGTTGCAGCTCGGTGACTACGTGATCGGCCGCCTGACGCACTCGCCGGACCTCCTGTTCGATGAGTACGTGGACAAGTACGAGCAGCAGACCGCGAGCGAGGGAGCGGCCGCCGAGGCTACGAGAGTGATGGCGGCACGGCTCGGCCGCTCGGCGTTCCAGGCCCGGGTTCGCGAGGCGGAAAGGGCAGCGCGGGAATGGGAGAGGATGGGCGTTCGGGATATTCCCATCGGCTACGACCTCGGCGATATGGGCGCAGCATCCCTTGGGGGCGGCGCGGTTCAGGAGGAGCAGGACGGGAAGGGTCTGCGAGTCCTGGGGTACGGTGCAATCATCACTGCGGCCGGATGGCTGCTGATCAGGATTGGGGGCGCGGCGGAGGCTGCCGTCCTCCTGGTGCCGGGTGTAGTCGCTGGAGTCACCGTGGGGCCCATCCTCCTCCTCATCGGGCTGGTCTGGGCAATTGTGGACTCCACCAGGAATCCGTGACTGGAACCAGACAACCGGCGCGGGTCCTGGTCACCGGAATCGGCGCCCGGTGCTCCCTGGGAGAGGACCGGATCGCCCTGTGGGACGGGATATCGCGGGGTGAGAGCGGGATTTCCGCGATTACCCGGTTCGACATCACACCGTTTAACGCGAATCTGGGGGCACTGGTCCCCTCGGGCGACCAGTACCAGGGGGAAGCACAACGGATGGTGGCCTACGCCCGGGCCGCGGCCACCGAGGCGCTCGACCACGCGCGGATCGGCGACCGTGGCGAAGTTGCCGCGGTGTTGGGAACGTGCAACGGCGTTCCCATGGGAAGCGAGATCCAGGGCATGAGTATCGCGGTTGTGCGTTCCCTGGGGCTGGGCGGACCCGCCATCGTCTCGTCAACGGCGTGTGCATCGTCCGCGCATGCCATCGCCATGGGCGCGGACTTCGTTCGCCGTGGCGTCGCGGAAGTGGTTCTCGTCGGCGGGATGGACACGGTTTCGATGGAGGTCTTCGCCGGGTTCCACACCCTCGGACTCCTTTCGAGCCGTCCCTGCGTTCCCTTCAGCAGGATCGAGGGAACCACGCTCGGCGAGGGAGCGGCCTTCATGGTGCTCGAGTCCGCGGTTTCGGTGAAGCGGCGAGGAGCCAGGCCGGTCGCCGAGTTTTTCGGGTACGGCATGTCCGCAGATGCGCACCATGACACGACGCCCGACCCGTCCGGCGCTGGATTGGCGCGGGCGCTCGGTCTGGCGTTGGAGGACGCCGGGTTGCCGCCCGAAGCCGTTTGCTATTACAACGCGCACGGCACGGGAACGGTATCCAATGATGTAGCCGAGTGGCGAGCCGTTCGGCGGGCATTCGGAGACGCCGCGACGCGAATGCCCGTCAGCGCGAGCAAGAGCTTCCTTGGACACACTCTGGGTGCATGTGGCGCCTTGGAAGCGGTGGTTACGGTGATGGCGCTGGCCAACGAAGCGGTGCCGCCCACGCTCGGGTTGGTGGAGCCTCGCCCTGGATCGCCGACCGATCCCGTCATGGGGTCTGGTCCACGACCCTGCGCGACCCGGAATGCCGTATCCGGCAGTGCGGGGTTTGGGGGACTCAATGCGGCGCTCGTGTTGGGCAGGGTAACAAATGGCCGGCGCACGAACGGCAGAGCCCCGCGACTCCGCTCCGTTATCGAGGTTATCGAGGAAGTCCAGCAACGGCATCCGGGTCCCGTTCTTATCGTCGGCGAGGGAGAGCTCGCCGCATCCGCAGTCGTACTGGAGAATGCGAGAACAGCATGCAACGTGAAATGAGAGAGAGGATTGCGCGAAGGGAGTCGGTGCTCGATCGTGTCGTGGAGATTCTGATCACGATGCTGCAGGTTGAGCGCGCTCCCGGCGAATTCGATCCGGACACGCCGCTGTTCGGTACCGGACTGGCGCTCGATTCCGTCGATGTCGTGGAGATCGTCGTCGCGCTGGAATCGACGTTCGGCGTGTCGCTGGACGAAAACGAAGCCCCGGCGGCCCTCCGGACGATCAATACGCTGGTCGATGCGGTGCTGGCGAAATCGGCAGGTGCGACATGAAAGGCGACGCGGTCGGCTATCGCGGCATTCGCGAGTCCGTCTCATTCCACCTATTGGAGGACTTGAGGTGCCTGCAATTGGCCGGCGCGCAAGCCTTCGAGGCCCTGGATGCCGTGAGCCCGTGCGACCTGTTTCTGCGTTCGGGAGAGATCAGACTGACCGTGCTGTTGCGCGAGGACGGCGTCGTCTTTGCGGACGCCTGTGTGTGCCGCGAGGGAGACAGGGCCTACCTCCTCTGCTTCGGGCCCGAAAGCGACGAGATTTCGGCCTGGATCCGGAGTCGCGCCCCGCATTTCGCAGGTCTCGACATCACCGACCTCGGGGAGTCGCACCGAGCAGTCTCTCTGGATGGCCCATATGCCTGGGAACTCTGCGGCAAGCTGTTCGGGTCCGATGTGATCGGCATTCCACCGCTGGGGATGATGGTCACGGACAAGGCGGCCCTCTTCCGAATCGAACGGACGGGCGAATACGGGTATTGCGCGCTTGTGCCTCGCGAAGATTGGGGCACGTTCGAGGATGAACTCCGTACCCGGGGAGCCGAATTCGATCTCGAGCACGCCGGCGACACCGCCTGGTCCCAGGCCGTATTGGAGAACTTCTCGTTCGACATGGGCCGGGAGGGTCGGCACGGTCTGACCCCGATGGCGTTGCAGCTGCAGTGGCGGCTTTCATCGAGGAAGTGGAAATACCCGGGCGCGGATGCGATTCGATCGCTCCGGGAATCAGGCTGGGACCGACGCCTGACGCTGGTCACCGCACCCGGCCCCATCGCCCCCGGCGCGGAAGTGACCTGCGAGGGCGAGCCGGTCGGGAAGGTTCTCGCGTCGGGGTACTCGCCTTCGCGGGGCGACCACGTCGGCAAGGCCCTGATCCGGCGACCCTGGTGGCACGCGGGATTGGACGGGTTCCGCGTGGGAACCCAGGGACTGGCCACGATTTCGGCACCGGCGATCTATACCATGAGCATGAGGGTCAGCCCCTACCGTCACAGCTTCCACACACGACACGACGACTTCGGCTGATGCGTTGGGCGGGGCACACCGTTCTCGTCACCGGGGCGTCGAGGGGCCTCGGGCGCAGCATCGCGACGGCCTTCGCGCACGAAGGTGCATTCGTCGGAATCGGTTACCATCGCTTCGGCAGGGAGGCTGAGCGGACGCTGGCCGAGATCAGGGAAGGGACTGGTAGCGGCGCGCTGGTAAAGGCGGATGTGCGTGACCAGCGGGAAATCGACTCCGCGATCACCGGCTTTGTCGAGCAGGCCGGAGCCATCGACGTGTTGGTGAACAACGCGGGGGTGATTGAGGACGAACCCTTCGCACTCATGTCGGCGAAGAGTTGGAGCACGGTCGTGGACACCAACCTCGGGGGTGTGTTCAACTGCTCGCGGGCCGTGGTCCGGAGCATGATGTCGAGAGGGACCGGGTCGATCGTCAACATCGGGTCCGTGGCGGGGATCAGGGCGTTTCCGGGGCAGGCCAACTACGCGGCGGCCAAGGGAGGCGTGCTGGCGATGACTCGTGCGCTGGCCAGAGAACTCGGATCCCGCGGCATTCGCGTAAACGCCGTCGTGCCGGGATTCCTCAACGCCGGAATGGCCAGCCGCCTGGACAGGCGGATCGTGGAACGCAGACGGGAGCAAATCCCTCTGGGGCGATTCGGCGATCCGCGCGAAGTCGTCGAGGCCGTCCTTTTCCTGGCTTCGGATCGGGCCCGCTACGTTACCGGACAGAGTCTGGTGGTGGACGGAGGCCTGTCGCTGTGATCCTGGATCGCGACCGCATTGCGCTGCTCGTCCCTGAGCGACATTCGATGCTCATGGTGGACAGGGTCATCGACTACCGTAGCCACCAGGAACGGTCGCTGTCCGGGGAGTGGTTCGTGTCGAGCGATGAACCGGTGCTCGCAGGTCACTTCGGGGAAACCAGGATCTGGCCCGGAGTGTACACGATCGAGGGGTTGCGGCAGTCTTGCGTGATCTGCGACGGGCTGGGCCGCCTTGAGACCGCCGGACTGCTCACTCGGTTCCTCGCGGTCCGGCCGCTCCATGACGCGGAGAATGCCAGCGGAGAGCTGTCCCGGAGCATGCGCGACGCCCTGGCCGATGGCAGCTCTTCGGCCGGCGCTCGCGCGTACATTCAGGTGAAGCTGCTGATTCCCGTTCTTCCAGGGTACACGGTGAGATACCATGTGCGACGGGAACACGCTGCCGGGGATTTGTGGATCGTCAGGGCGACGGTCGGCGACCGAACTGTCGCGAAAGGAATACTGGAGTGTCCACGCTCCGCTGGTTGATCCCGCTGCTGGCGGTCCTCTGTTTCGGTTGCGGCAGGCACTACCTCGTTTCGTACGGACACAGTCCCGACCGCCTGCGCCGCTTCGAGGTCGTGGAGCAAGCGGGCAGACAACACGTGGTCCTGGACTCGGCCATGTCCGAGCCCTACCGTGGCATCGCGCTCACGACGATCGCGTTCAGCAGCGATTCGAGGCACTTCGCCTATGCGGCCGAGACGGATAGCGGCTGGACGGTCGTGGTCGATGGTGTGCCCGGCCGCTTCTGGACCGGAGTCGGAGGGGTGCACTTCGGCCCTGGGGGGAGGCTCGCATACGTCGCCCGCGATTCGTCGCATTGGCGCGTCGTCGTGGACGGCAGGGTCGGTGGACCGCACGAGGCCGTGATGCGGGGGTCGCTCACCTTCTCGTCCGATGGGAGCCGGGTCGCCTACGTGGCGGCACAGGGGAGCCGGTCCCGCGTAGTCGTGGACGGAGCCGGGGAGCCCTGGTACGACGGGATCCGAATGTTGCGATTCGGGCCGGACGGGCGTCTCGGCTACGTTGGCAGGAAAGGGACGGATTTCCTTGTGGTTCTCGAGAAACAACTCTTCGGTCCATTCGACGCGGTTGCGGACCATACGATCGGTCCGTCAGGCCGACTGGGCATGGTGGTTCGCGGGAACGGCGGGTGGCGAGCCATCGTGGACGGGACCGAAAGCGAGCCATTCGACAATCTGGGGAGCATCAGCTTCTTCGGGACCGGCCGGTTCGCGTATGCGGCGGAGCGGGATGGGAGGTGGTTCGTCGTACGGAACGGTGATCGCGGCCCGTCATATGACGCTGTCCGGCAACTGACCGCGCGGGGAGAGTCGCTGTTCTACGAGGCCGGTCAGGGGGACCACGTCTTCGTCGTGACGGACAGTGCCGCGGGTCCGTTGCTGGAACAGGTGGGGCGTCTGAACGTCGGCCCGGATGGCAATCACGTCTGGTACCTGGGGAGGCCGGTGGGTGGAATCACCTCGGCTTTTCGAGACGGAGAAGTGGCAGGTGTCGCTCCCGAAGCTGTCTTCGGTACGCTGGTGGTGAGCGATGACGGGGAACATTGGGCCTATCTCGTGCTTTCCGGGGAGCAGAACGGGATGGCGGTCGTGATGGATGACGGAATGCGTGTCCCGCTTGACTTCGAGGAGATGATGGGGCGAATCGTTGTCGATGGACTGACCGTTCAGGGATACGAGGATATGATGCGGGCATGGGCCAAGGCGGAACTTGAGGTCTACCATGGGGCCCAGGGCATTCACCGACCCCAAGGGAATGCGCGAGACACCGGTTCCTTCCCTCGCATCGCTCGGGGCCGGTCTCCATACACAGTGGAGTGGATTGTTGGGTACTGCGAGCGCGACCGTAGGAAAGTACACGCCGAATACGCTATATGGAAACATTTTATTCACATACCGTACACACAATAGACAGTATCTTATGTAATTCTGAAAATTCCCCAGCTCGAAAAAAGGACTGTCAGCATGTTCGCCGATCCAACACTGGCTGCCGCTACCGCAGGCCGCCGCAAGGCAGTGTCGCTCCACGTTCTCCTGGCCGTAGCGATCCTCATGACCCCCGCGGTAAGCCAAGCGCAGTGGGTGGGGGACCATGTGCGCGTCACCCTTCAGGACGGTTGGGTTGCCGGAGAGGTCCTGCGGGTCGGTGATGCAGGGTTCGAGATCCGCCTTCCGGAGGGGGAATCCCGCTCCATATCTCGTGCCGACATCCTCTTGCTCGAACGCCGCGTCACGGGTAGCCATTGGAAAAATGGCGCAATCGGGGGCGGCGCGGCCCTCGGCCTAACAATGGGTTTGGCCCTCTGGGCCGAAAGAGACGACGACTATTTTTGGGACGATACTACCGTGTCGGACGTCGTGGCAGGTTTACTGGGGGCCGTGGTGATGGGCGCCGCGATCGGTGGCTTAGTCGGTTTGGCGCTCAGATGGACCCGCTGGGAGCCCATGGCGACCGCGGGCGGCCGCGCAATTCCCGCTATCGGTCTTGCGGTGGGCGGCGGACCCGCCAGCGTCGAATTGGGTGGCAGGCTGCGGTTCTGAACGTCAGACATGTTCGCCGATCCACTGCCGGCCGCCGATACCGGATGCCGCTGCAGGGCAGTGTCGCTCCTCCTTCTCCTGGCTGCAGCGATCCTCATGACCCCCTCGGTAAGCCAAGCGCAGTGGGTGGGGGACCATGTGTGCGTCACCCTTCAGGACGGTTGGGTTGCCGGAGAGGTCCTGCGGGTCGGTGATGCAAGGTTCGAGATCCGCCTTCAGAAACCGGAATTCCGCCCCATCCCTCATGCCGACATCCTCTTGCTCGAACGCCGAGTCAATTGACAACACAGATCGACCCACCGACAGGAGGCGTGCCATGTCCGTAGATTGTCGCCACCGAGATACTCATCGCCACCCAACCCGCGCCGCTCTCCGCCTCGCCTTGAGCGTCTCCGTCGTGGTCGCGGTCGCCGCCTGGGTGGGCGGGTGCGGCGAGTCCCACACGGTGACTGGCCACTCCGCCGACCGGCGAGTGTTGGAGATCCTGTACGACGAACTGGGCGGGGACAACTGGAGAGACAACACGAACTGGAAGTCCGGCAAGCCGCTTGACGAGTGGAGCAGGGTGAGCACGGATGCGGACGGCCGGGTCGATACGCTGAATCTCTCCATCAATCGGCTAACCGGCGAGATTCCGCCGGAGATCGGCGACCTGTCCAATCTCGAATTCCTGGCTCTCTTGCAAAACTCCCTGACCGGCGAGATTCCGCCCGAACTGGGCGACCTGTCCAATCTCGTAGGCCTGGTTCTCGAATTGAATTCGCTAACCGGCGAAATTCCGCCCGAGCTGGGCGGCCTGTCGAATCTCGAGAGGCTCGATCTCGGCTACAATTCGCTAACCGGTGCTATTCCGCCCGAGCTGGGCGACCTGTCGAGTATCCGTGACCTGAGTCTCCGCGGCAATTCGCTGACCGGTCCCATTCCCCCCGAGCTGGGCGACCTGTCGAATCTCACATCTCTGGCTCTCGTGGAAAATTCTCTGACCGGCGAGATTCCACCCAGGCTGGGCGACCTGTCGAATCTCCGTACCCTGAACCTCAGCGGCAATTCGCTGACCGGCGAGATTCCGCCCGAGCTGGGCGACCTGTCCGATCTTGGGGACCTGAAACTCAGCGGCAATTCGCTGACCGGTGCTATTCCGCCGGAGATGGGCGACCTGTCGAGGCTCCGTATGCTGCATTTCACAGACAACCAGCTAACCGGCGAGATTCCTCCCGATTTCCTCGATCTTTCACAACTGCTCCATTTCTATTGGGACGACAACGACGGCCTCTGCGCGCCCGACACACGCGAGTTCGACGAATGGCTGGACGGACTCCTGGATTGGGAAGGCCCGAGGTGCGATTGAGCTCAGGATTGGCTGTGACGAATGGGAGCCAACACAACAACCTCGCCGCCACCGCCGGCGGCAAAGCGTCGGGTTGTCAGAGGGCAACGAATAACGAATGCCGTGGGAGGCCCCCAGGGAGTTCCTAGCGTCGAAAGGACGTCGAAATGTTCACCGATCCACTACCGACTGCCGCCACCGCAGGCCGCCGCAAAGCAGTGTCGCTCCACCTTCTCCTGGCTGCTGCGATCCTCATGACTCCCGCGGCAAGCGACGCGCAGGAGGTGGGGGACCATGTGCGCGTCACCCTTCAGGACGGTCAGGTTGCCGGAGAGGTCATGCATGTCGGTGATGCCGAGTTCTGGATCTTCCTTCAGGAAAGGGAAGTCCACTCCATCCGTCGTGCCGACATCCTCTTGCTCGAACGCCGCGTCACGGGTAGCCGTGCGAAGGAAGCCGCAATCTGGGGAGGTGTGGGCCTCGGTATGTTGGCCGGCGTCGCTGCGTCCTCGACATCGCCTTTTCCATTGTCGCCTTCTGACGGCGCTGACATGGTCGCGATTGGTTTCCTGATGGGCGGGGCGATTGGCGCCCTGCTCGGCGCCCTCGTGGGCTCGGCGTTCAAATGGACCCGCTGGGAGTCCGTTGCGGTTGCGGACGGCGGTGCGACACCCGCTATTGGTCTTGCGGTGGGCGGCGGACGCGTCGGCGTCGAATTGGGGGGCAGGCTGCGGTTCTGACCAGTCAAGGAAACGGAATAAGTGGCGACGATAACCGACATCGACCACCCCGACGATCTGTCGTCACTGCCGGCCGGCCCTGTGGAGTCTTTGGACCCCGCAGCCTTCCGCCTCACCACCCCCTCCCGCCATCTTGCGCTCCAGGACCAAGCAGGACGGTTGATCGCGCGCTGTTCGCTGTGGAGTGCCCGCGACGCCCGCGGCGAACCCACCACGGCCGGCCTGGTCGGCCACTACGCCGCCCTCGACGCGGACGCCGGCGGGGAGCTGCTGGAACACGCCCTGGACCGGCACCGAGCGGACGGTCGCGAACGGGTCATCGGTCCGATGGACGGCTCCACCTGGCATCGCTACCGCCTGCTGACCGAGCGGGGCACGGAACCGGCCTTCTTCCTGGAGCCCGACAATCCCGACGACTGGCCCCGGCACTTCACCGACGCCGGGTTCGCGCCGCTGGCCACGTACTTTTCGGCGCTCAACGCGGACCTCTCCCGTCGCGACCCGCGCTCCGACAGGCGAAGGGTCGAGCTCGAACGCGACGGCATCACCCTGCGCACGATCGATGTCGGGCGCTTCGACACCGAACTCGCGGCCATTCACGAAATGTCGCTGGCGGCGTTCGCCGACAACCTTCTCTACAGCCCCATCGGGCTCGACGCCTTTCTCGCCTCCTACACTCCGATCCGTCCCCATCTGGTGCCCGAGCTGGTCCTGCTCGCGGAACGGGGCGGGCGGCTCATCGGATTCATCTTCGGCATTCCGGATCTCATGGAGCCGGGTCGGGGCGAGCCGCTGCGCACGATGATCGTCAAGTCGATGGCGGTACATCCGGCGTGCGGTGGAAAAGGCCTGGGCGGGCTGCTGATGGATGACTGCCAGCGGGCCGCAAGGAAGCTGGGGTTCGAAAGGACCATTCACGCCCTGATGCACGAGACCAACCGGTCACGGAGCCTTTCCGCACGCTACGGCACTACGATCCGACGCTACACCCTCTATGAGAAGTGGGTGACATGACGACGTGAACATAAGTCAGGTTCTGATCGATCAGGCCGCGCGACGGCCCCACGAGCCCGCCATCATCGAGGCGGCGGCCGGCGACACCCGCACACTCACCTTCGCCCGCCTCGCGGACCGCTCGGCGCGGGCCGCCGCACTGTTCCGCGCGGCGGGACTCCGCAAGGGCGACCGGGTACTCGTCCTCCAGCCGATGTCCATCGAACTCTACGTCGCGCTCCTGGGGGTCTTCCGCCTCGGCCTGGTGGCGACCGTACTCGATCCCTCCGCCGGGCGCCGCCACATTGAGCAGTGCTGCGGCATCGCCCGCCCCAACGGGTTCCTCGGCCCGGCCCGGGCACACCTCCTTCGGTTTGCCGTCCGGAGACTGCGTCGAATCCAACGGCGCTTCGTGACCACCGGCCGGGTCCCGGGCGCGACGGGCTGGTCGAGCCTCGAGCGCCTTGCGCCGCTCAACCCGATTGCCGACTGCGATTCGTCCCACGACGCCCTGCTCACCTTCACCAGCGGCAGCACGGGTGTCCCGAAGGCGGCGGTCCGCAGCCACGGCTTTCTGCTGGCGCAACACGCCGTTCTGGCCGATTCGATCGAACTCGAACCCGGCGAGGTGGACCTCGCCACCCTGCCGATCTTCGTGCTCGCCAACCTGGCCTCGGGCGTGACGTCGGTCATACCGCAATGCGACCTGCGTCGTCCCGGCTTCGTGGAGCCGGGCCCGGTTCTCGAGCAGATCGAGCGTCATCGCGTCACCCGGACGGTCGGCTCGCCGGCGCTGTACGAGAGGCTGCTGCGCGGGAGCGGTGCCGCCGCAGACGCGGACGGCGACAACGGGGGGACACGGCTCGACCGGATCCGGAAGCTCTACACCGGCGGCGCCCCCGTCTTTCCGCCCCTGTTGCGGCAGCTGCGTTCAGCACTTCCACACGGCCGTGTGATCGTCCTCTACGGTTCGACCGAGGCCGAACCCATCGCCCACCTCGACTGGAGCCAAGCGGAACCCGCCGACCTCGACGCCATGAACGCCGGACGCGGGCTCCTGGTCGGGAGGCCGGTGCACCAGATCGAGTTGCGTATCCTGCCCACCCGGTGGGGCACGCCCATTCAGCCGATGACGGCACGGGAGTTCGCCGGCCTGGCGCTTCCTCCGGAAGAGAGCGGCGAGATCGTGGTCAGCGGTCCCCACGTCCTCTCAGGCTACCTGAACGGCATCGGCGACGAGGAGACGAAGTTCCGGGTCGACGGCGAGGTCTGGCACCGCACCGGAGATGCCGGCTACCTGGACGCCCTAGGGCGGCTGTGGCTGTTGGGACGCGCCGGCGCCGTCATCCGGGACGAGCGCGGCACGATCCACCCTTTTGCCGCCGAATGCGCGGCAAGCCGGCTGCCCTGGGTGAAACGGAGCGCTCTCGCCGGTCGCAACGGGGAGCGTCTGCTGGCGGTGGAGCTGGGACCACGAGCCCCGGCGGACGCCGCGCGGCAAGTGCAGGAGACGCTTTCCTGGGCACGGCTCGACCGGGTCGTGCGCCTGCCTCGAATACCTGTGGACCGCCGCCACAATGCAAAGGTGGACTACCCCGCTCTGGAAAAGGAACTGAACCGCCATGGCAACTAATCTCCGAGGCGTAGCCAGCTACTTCGCCCGCCTCCTCGCCGAACGCTCTCAGGAGGAAATCGAGCAGGATCTGATGCCCTCGCTGGAAGACATGCCACCAAGTCTCCCCCGCGGCAGCGCGCCAGGAACGATCTCCGCCCAGGCGGTGGAGAGACGCTGGCAGCTGCTCGACGTCGAGGCGTCCGTGAGGGACCGGCTCCTCGACGACATGACGCGCGAACAGATGCCCCTCTATGCCAAGAACATCGAGAATTTCATCGGCACCGTGAAGCTCCCGATCGGACTGGCCGGTCCGCTGCGGATGAGAGGGCTGTTTGCGCGGGGAGACTACTACGTGCCGCTGGCCACGACGGAGGCCGCGCTGGTGGCGTCCTACACCCGGGGGGCGCAGGCCATCACGCAGGCAGGCGGCTGCACGGCGGCTGCGATCTGGGAGGGTGTGACGCGGGCTCCCGTCTTCGCGTTCGACAGCCTGATCGATGTCGGCAAGTTCATCATGTGGGCGGGCGAGCAGGCGCAGACATTCCGCGACATCGCCGCATCGACCACACGCCACGGCGAACTCCTGCGCACCCTCTACAACATGGAGGGCAACCACGTCTACCTGATCTTCGAATACTCCACCGGCGATGCCTCGGGGCAGAACATGGTCACGATCGCCACCGACGCCGTGTGCCGGTTCATTCTCGATCAGGCACCGGTGCAGCCCGCCTACTGGTTCGTCGAGGGGAATCACTCGGGAGACAAGAAGGCCTCGCATCTCTCCTTCCAGAACGTTCGCGGGAGGAAGGTCACCGCCGAGGTAACCTTGTCCCCCGACATCCTCGAACGACACCTGAAGACAAACGCCCGCCGAATGCTGGACTTCTATCGAGTCTCCGCAATCGGGGGAGTGATGAGCGGGAACATCGGGCTGCAGGGACACTATGCCAACGGGATGGCGGCGCTCTACATCGCCTGCGGCCAGGACGCCGCCTGCGTGGCCGAGTCCGCCGTCGGGGTGACCCGTTTCGAGCCCGCGGCGAAGGGCGGCCTCTACGCTTCCGTCACCCTGCCCAACCTCATCCTGGGAACGGTCGGCGGCGGCACGGGGCTGCCGAGCCAGAGCGCCTGCCTGGATATTCTGCGACTCTCGGGGCCGGGCAATGCGGCCGCCCTTGCCGAGGTCTGCGCAGCCCTGGTGCTCGCGGGTGAGCTGTCGATCAGCGCAGCGTTGACAGCGGGTCACTTCACGCGGGCACACCGGACGCTGGCGCGGGGAGTGCAGGAGGACCGAAAGAAGGGGTCGCCCGAGGATCCGTCATGAGCGCCCTTCGCCGCTGGTGGGTCTATCAGGGGGAACGCTTCCCGCTCGTGCAGCACGGGCCGCCGATCCTTGCCTTCAGCTTCAGCGCCGTCGCCTTCTCCTGGATGCTGCGCTCTTCCGCGGGATGGCCCAGTCCGGTGTCGGCGGTGGTTGCCTTCGGTTCCTGCCTGACCTTCTTTCTCCAGCTCCGCATCGCCGACGAGTTCAAGGACGACGAGGAGGACGCGCGCTACCGGCCCTACCGCCCGGTGCCCCGAGGGCTGGTCACGCTGCGCGAGCTGGGCTGGCTGTTCGTGCTCGGCGGCGTGCTGCAGCTGGGCCTTGCCCTCTGGCTGGACGCGCGGCTTCTGGTCCTGCTGTTGATCACCTGGACCTATCTCGCCCTGATGAGCAAGGAGTTCTTCGTCGGGGAGTGGCTGCGCGGCAAGCACCTCACCTACATGGTCACCCACATGGCCATCATGCCGCTCATCGACCTCTACGCCACCGGCACCGACTGGCTGGTCTTCCAGGGCCATGCGCCGGCCGGGCTCGGCTGGTTTCTGCTGGCCAGCCTGTTCAACGGCATGGTGATCGAGATCGGCCGCAAAATCCGCAGTCCACACGATGAAGAGGAGGGGGTGGCCACCTATTCCGTGGTGTGGGGCCGTGG
>CAZRQE010000118.1:0-7767 GCA_964602175.1 uncultured Gemmatimonadaceae bacterium
GGCGGTTGCCGCGGCGTTGGCCGACCGCCCCGGCGCGGGACTGGTCGTGGCCGGCGACCTCAACGTGGTGGGGTCCGCGCGTCCCCTGGACGAGCTGCGGCGCGGGCTGGGCGTCGGCGGGCGCGATCTGGAAGTGGCGCGCGTCGCGCGGCTCCGCGACCGTTCCCTGGCCACCTGGCGCAGCACCTGGGGAGAGGACCCGTTCTCGCCCGGCCGGCTGGACTACCTGCTCTACCGCGGCACCGTGTTGCGGGTCGAGCGGACGTTCCTGTTCGACGCGGCGGACCTGTCGGAGGGTGCACGCGAGTCGCTCGGGGTCCTGGAGTCGGATACGGAGAAGTCGGACCACCTGCCGCTGGTGGTTGATTTCGGGGTGAGTAAGACTACTCAGTAGCAGATCGGATCAGTACAGAAGGTGTCTCGCGACCGACTTGGCGAAGGCGTCCATTTCGGCGTCCACTCCCGCCAGGATTTCGTCGGCCGTGGCGCCCGCGTCCACGCCTTCCCGCAGCTCCGGGCCGCCCCACAGGATGTCGATCGGCGCCAGGGTCTCCTCGTACTCGTACGGAGGGTCGAGCCAGGCGAAAGCGTGCTGCGCGAGCTGGCGGGCCGCGACGATGATCTCGACGGCCGTGCGCACCGGCTCGAACGTGCCGGGATCGGTGACGTGCAGCTGGGCGCCGCCGCAGAGCGCGCCCGCGTGCTTCTGGAACGTCGGCTCGAAATGGCAGGGGCGGAAGACGACGCCGGGCAGACGGGCGCGGCCAAGTCGAGCCACGAGGGCGACCGGGTCGAGCCACGGCGCCCCAAAGAGTTCGAAGGGCCGGGTGGTGCCGCGGCCTTCGGACATGTTCGTGCCCTCGACCAGCACCATCCCCGGGTAGACCACACAGGAATCCGGCGTGGGCAGGTTCGGGCTCGGCATCACCCAGGGCAGGCCGGTGTCTACCCACGACATGTCGCGCCGCCAGCCCTCGCACGGAATGACCGTCAGCTCGCAGCCGATGCCGCGTTCCTCGTTCAGCCAGCGCGCCATCTCGCCGCAGGTCAGACCGTGCCTGAGCGGGACCGGGTGGAGGCCGACGAACGACCGGTACTGCTCGCGCAGCACCGGCCCCTCGCGCCTGACGCCTCCGATTGGATTCGGGCGGTCCAGGACCACGAACCGGACGCCGGCGTTGGCGCACGCCTCCATCGCCAGCGCCATGGTCCACATGAAGGTGTAGACGCGCACGCCCACGTCCTGGAGGTCGAAGAGGAGAGCGTCGAGGCCGTCGAGCATTTCGGGGGTCGGCTTGCGGACCTCGCCGTATAGCGATTGGACCGGCAGGCCGGTGACGGGGTCGGTGTAGTGGTCCGACTCGATCATGTTGTCCTGTTTCTCGCCGCGGGCGCCATGCTGCGGGCCGAAGAGGGCGCGCAGGTCATGGCCGGCCGCGCGGATGGCATCGGCGGCGAACTGCAAATCGAAGGTTACCGAGGCGGGATGGGCGATGAGTCCGAGGCGCACGTCGCGGAGCGCGGGGGCACCACCGCCGCCCTCCAGGAAAACTTCGAGACCGGGTGTGACCACAGCCCGTGCCCTCACCGCCCCGGCGGAGCCTCCCGCAGCCAGTAGAACGGCCCCGCCGTCACCTGGTCTGGCCAGACCTGATCCAGCGTGTCGCCGTCGTAGAGGCGGCCGTTCATCATCACCTGGTCGACCGTGTTGCTGTTGCGGATGTCGTCGAGGGGGTTGCCTTCGAGGACGACCAGATCCGCCAGCTTGCCAACCTCGATCGAACCGAGATCGCGGTCCAGGCCGATCGAGTGCGCGCCCAGGATCGTGGCCACCTGCAGCGCCTCGTGCTCGGTCATTCCGCCGGCGTGGGTTGCCCAGAGTTCCCAGTGGTAGCTGAGCCCCTGCAGCTGGCCGTGACTGCCGACGCCGGCTCTTCCCCCAGCCCGGATCACATCGCGAACGAACGCCGACACCTGGTCGAAGGTGTGCACCTCGGGGTGGAACCAGCCGGAGGGTCCGGGACCGGGGCCGGGCCTGCGCAGCGCCTTCTGCAGGATCTCCTCCATGGGCGTGAAGCGGGCGAGTTTTTCGTCGCCGAGCACGTCCTCGGTCGCGTAGAAGAAGTTCTCGGCCCAGGGGCCGCCGTAGGTGACCAGGATCGTGGGGGTGTAGGCCATCGTGGACCGCGCCACCAGTTCGACCATGTCGGCGTACATCGGGAAGCCGGGCATGTTGTGCTCCACCCCTGAGTAGCCGTCGATGGCCATGGTCATGTTGACCTTGGTGTCGAGGCCGCCCTCGGTCGTGGGCATCAGCTCCAGTTCGCGCGCCGCCTCGATGATCCATTGGCGCTGCTCGCGGTTGCCCGCGGCGTACATCTTGATCGTCTTGGTGTCGTAGTAGTCGCTGTAGCGGCGCAGGACGCGGCGGGCGTGATCCAGGTCCTCCACGTTCTCGGACGAGAAGACGCCGGGGCCGGTCGAATAGATGCGCGGCGACAGGATCCGGCCCGCGCGCACCAGGTCCTCGTAGCTGACGACGTCGGTGGTGCCGGTCTGCGGGTCACGGGTGGTGGTCACGCCGTAGGCCAAATTGGCCGCGTAGGACCAGGGCTGGGTGCGGAGGATGTTGATCTGGGCCCTCAGGTGGGCGTGGGTGTCGACGAAACCGGGCACGATGGTCTTGCCGGCGAGGTCGATCACCGCCGCATCGGCCGGGGGCGTGACCGAACCGGTGGCCCCGACCTGGGCGATGCGGTTGTCGCGCACGACGATGTCGCCGCTCTCGAGCACCTCGTCGCCGTTCATGGTCACGACCCGCGCCCCCGACAGCACGACCACGCCCCTGGGGGTGTCGCGGGGGAATTCGACGCGGATGCGAACCTCTTCCGGGGCATAGCGGGGGTCCTCGTCTCCGGTGTCGGACTCGTCGGCGCTCTCGGCCTCTTCCTCCTCCTCGGCAGCTTCCGGTGCGCCGGGATCGTCCTCGTCCTCGTCCGACTCCGCAGCCGCTGCGACCGAGTCCTCGAAGGCGCGCGCGGCGTCGAGGTCGTAGACGACGTGCGCGTTGCCGATCGTCCAGTGGATCTTGCGGCCGTCGGGGCCCCACGCGGGGAACTCGCCGCCGATCTCGGTGAGCTGGCGGGCCGGGAAGGACGCATTGTCGGGGTTGCCGACGTTGATGGTGGGGACGTCGCCGCCGACAAGCGGAACCGTGACGGTGTAGAGATGGTTGACGACGCGGGCGAGCGCCTGATCGCCGCGCGGGGCCATCGTGAC
Organism: uncultured Gemmatimonadaceae bacterium; assembly: GCA_964602175.1. Taxonomy (GTDB): domain Bacteria; phylum Gemmatimonadota; class Gemmatimonadetes; order Longimicrobiales; family Gaopeijiaceae; genus Bin94. The sequence goes on from CAZRQE010000118.1 coordinate 3,280, forward strand.
GAGCGTTGCAGGGGGCGGCGTGCTCGATCCGGGAGGACCGGCGCCCACGACGCGCACGTGCTGCTTGCGGTCGGTGCCGTCCCAGCGGAACGAGACGAGGCCGTCGCCGGGGTTGTAGGCGTAGATGCGATCGGGGCTGCTCGTGAAGTGGTGGTTGCCGTCGCGCGCCGGGGCGATGACCGTCGCGTCGCCGCCCGTGGCAGGGATCCAGACGAGGTCGTCGGCGCCGCCGGGGACGCCGCGGGTCAGGGCCTCGTCATAGGCGCGGCCGGGACCGCGCACCGCGATGATGCGCTCGCCGTCGGGCGACCAAGCGGGGTTGTTGTAGAGCGCGGGCGCGGTGGTGAGCCGGGTGGGGTCGCCGCCGTCCGAGTCGACCCGGTAGAGGTGCCCGCCGGTGGCGTCGTCCCAGGTGGTGTAGGCGATGTCCTCGCCGTCGGGCGACCAGGTGGGCATGTGCTCGTTGGCGTCGGACCCGGTGAGGCGTTCGGGCGTTCCGCCGGGCCACTCCATCACGTACACGCGGGCGAGCAGCGAGAAGGCGATGCGGTCGCCGCCGGGCGAAGGCACGGCGTCGCGGACCTGCTTGGCGACGAAGGTCTCGGTGTCTTCAATCGGGTAGTCGAAGTCGACCTCGGGGCCGATCGCCATGTCGATGTCGACGCGGAAGGGGATCGGCGCGGGTTCGGAGCCGTCGACGGGGACGCGCCACAGGCCGCCGCCGTAGTAGGCGATCACCGCGTCCGAGTCCGGCGTGAAGGACATGCCCGGGTAGGCGTCGCGGGTGGCGCGGGATTCCTGGTCGTCGCGCTGCACGGGGAAGGCGAGCCAGCGCTCGTCGCCCGTGTCGAGGTCGCGGATGCGGAGGCCGGTGTCGCCGATGTGGCGGGATCCGTAGACGAGCCAGCGGCCGTCGGGGCTGAGCGTGGGGCGGAAGGCGCCCCCGTACCGGAATGAACGCGTGGCGGATTCGCCCGTCTCGCGGTCGTACACGGCCAGCTGGTATTGCCGCATGCCCGAGTTGTACTCCCAGCTGCCGGTGCGGTACGCGTACCAGATGTAGCGCCCGTCCGCGCCGAAGGCGGCGCCGGTGGTGCGGCGGTTGGCGGGCTCGTCGATGAGCTGGATCCCCGTGCCGCCGTCGACATGATAAAGCCACAGCTTGCCCTGTCCGGGACCCTGCCGGGTGGCGATCACGTAGTCGCCGTCGGGCGTCCAATCGGGCGACTGGTAGGCGCTCGACTTGCCCTGCGTGACCTGCACCGTGTCGCTCTTGTCGAGCGAGATGATGTGGATGCCCTCGCCGCCGCTCCGGTCCGAGGTGAAGACGACGCGGGTGCCGTCGGGGCTGAAGCGGGGCTGACCGTCGAAGGCCATGCCCTGGGTGAGCGGTGAGGCGGTGCCCCCGGTGATCGGCAAAGTGTAGAGGTCGCCGAGGAAGTCGAAGACGAGTGTCTGGCCGTCGGGGCTGACATCGACCGACATCCACGAGCCTTCGGTGAAGCTGGTGGAGATGGTGCGTCCGGGGGCTAGCGGGAGGCCCTCCTGCTGGGGGTGGGGGTCGTCCTCGTCGGCTTCCTGGGCGGCCACGGAGTGCGGGATGGGGGTGAGCCCGGCCGCGCAGAGGGCGGCAGCCAGGAGCATGCGAACGCCCCGTGGAGTTGCCGCCGGCCTCACTTCTGCCCGGGGAAGAGCCTTGATATCGTTTGCCCGAGGGCTTCGCCGGTCTCTCTGCATCGCTCTTCTTCCAATCCGTAGGCCGAAAGCCAAACTCCCATCTTCCAACGCTCGCCCGTACCCTCGAGCTCGACGTGCAGGATGCCGTCGTTCAGCGAAGTCACGACCCCGGCGAAGGCCCAGGGACGGTCGCAGAGGACGGTCGTCCCCGCCAGCGCCGTACCGCTGTCCAGACGCAGGCTGAACGGTTCACCCGGTGCGGCGGGCACCATCCCCAGCCCTTCGGTCCCGAAGATCGTGTCCCAGACCTCCTCGCGGGTGCCTGACACCCAGGGGCGTTCGCTGATCATGTTGCGGCGCGCATCGGAGTGGCGCTCCAGGTAGTGCTTGAGGTTCCAGAGGAAGAAGCGCCAGCCGTTGGTCATCATGTGGAACGCTTCGTCCCAGTCCTTGCTTGCCGACAGTCCCGAGTTGACGAGATGTACGCGCGTCCCGCCGTTGCGGGCTTCCAGATGGTAGTCGAGGACCATGGGAACGGCGCCCTCCGCGGCCGCCTCGTCGGGTGGCTCGTCGACAAGCTGGAGGTGCTCGACGGGCCGCCACACCGAAATGATGCTCGTCCAGTCGGCTCCCTCTGCCCACGCAACCGTGACGGTACCGCCCTCGCCCGGGTCGACCGACGCGATGGGCGAGAACCAGTTCGCCAGGCGGTCACCGTCCGCGAGCGCGCGCCATACGGTCTCCGGCGCCACCGCGATGTCGACGGACAGCGTGATGGTACGCGTGCCCGGAGCCGCGGCTGATCCGTTCTTCACGGCCGGTTGTTTCCGTCGCCGCGTCCCCGGTTTGCTCCGTCACGCGCCCGGCTGCCTTCGTCGCGCGACAGCGCCCTGTAGTACTCCTCCACGAGGGCGCGGTATTCCTCTGGCACTTCGCCGGACTGGAACAGGAAGATCTGCTCCTCGTCGCCGGCGGCAAACTCGCGCCGCAGGCGGAACTCGAGCTGCTTGATCGTCTGCACCAGTTCGCTCTGAAGACGCAGTACCTCTTCGGGGTCGGCGTAGGTGCCCTGCCGGTCAAGCAGGCGCATCGCGTCGATCATGGCCTGAAGTTCGCGTGGGTCCGCGCCCGCACGCTCGACCAGACCGGCCAGTGCCCGTGCCTCCCCTGCACGCTCACGGATCTCCCGGCGCATCTGCCGGATCGCGTCGGGATCGAACGCGCGAGGTCCTCCCGCGCCGACCCGGTCCGGGTCGTAGTCCCGTGGCCCGGGAGCGCCGGTTCGTGCGCCGGGGTTCCCCTGCCGGGCTCCGGGATCGCCCGCGCGCTCACCCTGATTGCCCTCGCCGCCTTCGCCCTGCTGCTCGCCGCCTTCGCCCTGCTGTTCGCCGCCCTCGCCCTGCTGCTCGCCGCCCTCGCCCTGCTGCTCGCCGCCGCGCGTCTCATTCTGAGTGCGGCGCTCCAGCGACTCCAGGCTCCGCATGAGGTCCCGCGCCGACTCCAGCGTCTCCGTTGCCAGGTCTTCGGTGACCCGGTCGCCAAGGGCGTCGGCAGCTTCGTCAAGGCGGTTTGCGAGCGACTGGATGGCCTGCGCGTTCTGGTCCTCGAACGCCTCGGCGTATTCCTCCTGGCCCTGACGCCCCACCAGGCTGCGAGACCAGAGGATCCGTTCACGCAACTGCGTTTCACGGATCGTCTCGGCGGCTTCCTCCAGTTCCCGCGCCCCCGCCGCGCCATCCCGCCTCGCGCTGGCTCCGAGCTGATCCAGTTGGGCCAGGACATCGCCGACCTCTTCGGCCATGTCTTCCTTGGTCTGGTTGATCCGCCCGACCTGGTCCGCGGAAGGACGCCCCGCGCGCCGCATGGCGGCCATGCGGTTCTGGACATCCTCCTGCTGGCGGGACAGCCCGGCCACACGCTCGCGCGCGTCTTCGAGGTCCCGTTCCAGGCGGTCGTCCTGCACGCCTTCCAGGCGATCCCGCGCGTCGCGCAGCCGGTCAAGGGCCGAACGTGCCTCCGTCACACCGGTGTTTCCCCGATTCGCCGCGGATCGGCGCATGGCGTCCGCCGCCTGTTGCAGCCCGCGCGCGATCTCCTCCAGCTGGCGGTCACCCGACTCGCGTGACAGGCGTTCCAACTGGCGCGCCGCTTCTTCCGCCTCTTCGGCCAGGTCCCTGGCGGCCTGGCTCCCGCCGCCACCGCCGCCGCCCTGCTGCGCCGACGCGCGGAGCCGCTGGCGCTCCAACTCCTGTTCCTGACGCCTGGCCAGTTCGCGGAGTTTCTCCAGGGCCTCATCGACGCCCTGGTCGGCGCTCTCCTGCTGGCTTCGCTGGACGGTCTCGTACTGGTTGCGGAGCGCGTCGGTCTCCAACTCGAACAAGTCGGCGAGATCCTCGGCACTGGGGCCCTGCTGGCCACCGCCCCCGCCGCCCTGCTGCTGCCGTTCCAGCGACACGAAGCGCTCGTACGTCTCCTCCGCCTTCTGCAACTGGCGCAGCCCGCGCTGCTCGGGCGCGATGGCGCCCCCGGGGTTCAACGCGCGCAGCGAGTCGATGGCCTCGGACATGGCCTCGACCGCAACCGGCAGCGTCTCGGCGATCCGTTCGAAGGACTCGTCCGCCCCCGCGATCCCGCGGTTCACGATCCGCTGCCGCAATGTCTGCACTTGCTCCTGCAGCCGCTCCTGGTTCAGCGCGATACTGACGACGTTCTCTTCCCACACGTCCGGCGAGTAACTGTCGCGGTCACGCTCGAGGTTGAAGGAGGCCGCGATGATCTGCCGCTGGATGGCCGACAGGTCCTGGTCCATCC
>CAZRQE010000119.1:0-10098 GCA_964602175.1 uncultured Gemmatimonadaceae bacterium
GCGGCGGGCTGGGCGTGGGCGGCGGGTCCGTCGGAGTCGGAGATGTCGCGGGCGGACAGGTCGATCCAGCGCTCGCCGCCGTCGTGCGAGACGTGGAGTCGGCCGTCGTCGGTGCCGGCGTAGATGAGGCCGCGGCGGAGCGGGCTTTCGGAGACCGCCGAGATGGTGGGCCAGTAGGGGATGCCGTCGTCGAGCGAGGGGAGGTAGTCGTCGGGCATCTGTCCCATGATGGGGACGGAGCGGCGATCGGTGCCCGTGGTGAGGTCGCCCAGGGCCTGCCACGAGTCTCCCCGGTCCGTGGTCCTCCACATGATGTTCGTGCCCGCGTACAGGGTCGACGCGTCGTGCGGGGAGATGATGAACGGGCCGTCCCAGTTGGCGGGCGCCATCGCGTTGCCGAGGCGCTGCTCCTCGAAGGTGCCGACCTCGCGCCAGGTCTCCCAGTTGCGGCGTCCGGCGATATGTCCGACGGGGTCGCCGGGGCGGATGGCGGTGCGCTCGCCCGTGCGCGTGTCGAAGCGCGAGAGGCCGAGGTACTGCGATTCGGTATAGATGACGGTGTTGTTGGTCGTGTCCGCCAGGTTGATGAACCCGTCGCCGCCGCCCAGGCGCGTCCAGTCGCTGTTGACGATGCCGTTCTGGCGCCAGGTCTCGCTGGGCCCCATCCAGGATCCATTGTCCTGAAGACCGCCGTAGACGTTGTAGGGGCGGGCCATGTCGACGCTGACCCGGTAGTACTGGCTGACCGGCAGATCGGTGATGTAGAGCCAGTTGAGTCCGCGGTCGTAGGAGATGCCCAGGCCGCCGTCGTCGGCCTTCATGACGTGGCGGGAGTCCGACGGGTTGACCCAGACGAGGCGGTCGTCGCCGTGGAGGCTCTGGGGCGGGACGGTGAAGGTGCGGCCGCCGTCGTCCGAGAAGGAGTAGCTGTTGACCATGTAGATGCGCTGGTCGTCGCTCGGATCGACGGTGATCTGGCTGGCGTACATGGGGCGGGGGTTCCAGTCGCTCATCAGCTCCCACGTGTCGCCCCGATCCTCGGAGCGGTAGATGCCGGCGCGCCGCTCGGTGTAGGCGGTGGACGCGTTGTAGCGGTAGCCCTGCTCGACGCTGACGTAGACGATGCGGGGGTCGCTGCGGTAGATGGAGATGCCGATGCGCCCGATGACGTCCTCCGGCAGGCCGCGCGTGATGCCGGGGCCGGTCAGCCGCTCCCAGGTGTCGCCGCCGTCCATGCTGCGGTGGAGCGCGCTGCCGGGGCCGCCGCCATGGAAGCCCCAGGGGCGCCGCTGCCGCTGGTAGGTGGCGGCGTAGACGATGTTGGGCTGGTCCGGGTCGAGCGCGACGTCCACGGCGCCGGTGTTTTCGTCGACCTGCAGGATGGGTTCCCAGGTGGCGCCGCCGTCGGCGCTGCGGTAGAGGCCGCGCTCGTCGTTCGGGCCCCAGAGGTGGCCCATCGCGGCGACGTAAACGAGGCCGGTGTCGTCCGGGTGCAGCGCGATGCGCCCGATGTGCTTGCTGTCGCGCAGCCCCATGTTCGTCCAGGTCTCGCCGCCGTCCGTGCTCTTGTAGACGCCGTCGCCCCATGACGAACTCTGCCGGTTGGCGCGCTCTCCGGTGCCGACCCACACAATGGACGTGTCGCGCTGGTGGAGGGCGATCGCCCCGACCGAGTGCGTGCCCTCGTTCTCGAAGACGGGATCGAGTGTGATGCCGTTGTCGCTGGTCTTGTAGACGCCGCCGGTGGCGGACGCGACGTAGAACTTGATCGGATCGACCTCGGCGACGGCCAGGTCGACGATGCGTCCGCTCATGACGGCGGGGCCGATGTTGCGCGGGCGGAGGCCGTCGAGCTGGGCCGTGGTGACCTGGGCCTGCAGAGAGGAGGCGCCGGTGGTCAGGCACGCGACGAGAAGCCAGGCGCGGGAACGGTTGTGCTGGGTCATTGGTATCTTGGGGGTGGGAAGACGAGTGGGGATCCGGGCCCCTGAACATCGGCTGCGCGGAGGTTCGTATCAACCGAGGGACCCTGCCGAGGCTCGCGATCGGAGTGCTGATCGTGGCGCATGGATGCGGTGGCGACCCCGGGAAGCCCGGGGGCGGTGATGGCCGCTCGGACCCGCCGGAGGCATGGCGGCTGGACCCGGTGCCTCTGATGAGTGTCGGCGACACGGAAGCGGACCCCCTCTTCGAAGTGGCGGGCGTCGTGATCACGGAGAATCACGTCGTGATCGCGCAAGAGAGCACGGGCACACTGCGCTTCTACACGCACACCGGTGCGCTGGACACGGTGGCCGGGGGTCTGGGCGAGGGTCCCGGGGAATTCCGCGACCTCGAATGGGTGAAGCGGACCGGTGAGCACCTCTTCGTCTACGATTCGAACGGTCACAGGATCTCAAGGTTTGGCCTGGATGGCCATCTGCAGAGTTCAATCTCGCTGGCTCGCCCGGAGGACTACCCCGGAACCCTGACGCGGGACGTGTTTTCGGACGGGTCGTCGCTGAGCTATGCGTTCGATCTGTACGTGCCGACGGAACCAGCGGTGCAGCGGATTCCCCTAACGCTGGTTGTTTCCGCCGAGGACGGTGCTTTCGTTGGACGGCTCCTTGAAATGGCCGGTCCGGAGACCTGGTACGAACCCTTCGGCCGTGCCGGGTCCAGGCAGATGTTCCGCTTCTTCGGCCGGGTCTCGGAAGCCCTGGTCCTCGACTCCCTGGTCGTTGTTGTGGAAAACGACTCGTACGACATCCCGGTGTACGGGCGTGACGGAGCTGTTCGGGACACGCTGCGCCCCGCAGTTGTGCCGGAACCGACGCCGTTGCCGGGGGATCAGGTGGAGTTCATTCGGGAAACCGTCCTCGACTCCTGGGACCTGGGCGACCGCCGGGGCGGGGTGGAGGGCTTGCTGGACGCCATGGGACTGCCCGAGTCCCTGCCCCCTTACGGCTGGCTGTCGCTGGGATACCCGAATCGCCCGCCGGCCACGGTCGCCGACGGGCTGGTGTGGGTGCTGCGCTACGGAGGGATCCCCCGTGAAGGCGCCGATCCGCACGGGCCGGAGTGGTTCGTGTTCGAGGTCGGCGTGGGCCAGATCGCCGCGCTCTCCTCGCCCGACGATGTCGTCCTTCTCGACGTGGCGGGTGACCTGGCCGCGATCCTGCGGCGTACGGACCTCGACGAGGAGATCGTGGAGTTGCGGCGGATCGTGGGGAGGTAGGGGACCTCGCGCTGGTAGCGGCGGACCGCTGCCGACGCACCGGGTTAGCCGCGTCACACGGCAGGTTGACGGAAGGTCGAAATCACCTAGAATTGTTGTATATCGGCGCATGGACAGTGTAATATGCAACAATTCATACCGCGTGAGCGTCTCTTGGCGACCGTCAGGGCCCACCTGGACGAGGCGCCGGTCGTCGCCGTCCTGGGGGCGCGGCAGGTCGGTAAGACCACTCTTGCACGCCAGGTCTTCAGCGGCTGGCCGGAGTCATCGGTTCACTTCGATCTCGAGGTTGCCGCCGAGCGACAGGCCTTGTCGATGACTCCCGAGAGAGTCCTCCTGAATAGCGAAGGACTCCTGGTCCTCGACGAAGTGCAACGGATGCCAGCCCTGTTCGAGGTGTTGCGGCCTATCTGCGACAACCCGGAGCGCAAAGCCGTATTTCTGCTCCTGGGAAGCGCGTCACTGGATCTTGTCAAGGGAGTATCGGAGACCCTGGCGGGAAGAGTCCTGTTCGTCGACATGGGCGGCTTGTCCGTGGCAGAAGTGGGGCGGACCAACCTGGACAGGCTATGGCTGCGCGGCGGCTTTCCGCCCGCCTATCTCGCGTCATCGTCCGCGTCCTGGGCGAGGTGGATTCAGTCCTACACCCGTACCTTCGTCGAGCGGGACATTCCGTCCGTCAGTCCGGGGGTGTCGGCTACGGCTGTAGGGCGGTTCTGGCGGATGCTGGCTCACGTTCACGGACAGAAGTGGAACGCTTCCGAGTTGGCACGCTCGATGGACGCCCGACCCAGCACGGTGAACCGTTATCGTGACCTTCTTGCAGGCGCTTTCATGATCCGGTTGTTGCCGCCATGGTTCGAGAATCTCGGGAAGCGCCTCGTGAAATCACCCAAGGTGTACCTTCGCGACAGCGGAATGCTCCACTTCCTGCTGGGTCTGGAAGAGATGAATGAACTGGTGGTTCATCCGCGCTACGGAGCGAGTTGGGAGGGCTTCGCGCTGGAGCAGACGCTCCTGGGACACGGGGAAAACGAAGCGTACTTCTACGCCACTCAGCGAGGGGCGGAACTCGACCTCCTGCTGCTCCGGCGGGGGCGGCGCTGGGGCTTCGAGTTCAAGTGCACCGACGCGCCGCGCACGACCCGGTCCATGCACATCGTTGTCAACGATCTCGGACTCGAGCATCTGTGGGTGGTCTATCCGGGTGATCTGGCGTACCCGTTGACCGACCGGATCTCGGCGCTGCCATTGGCCGAGGTTCACGATCTTCACTTGACTCCCTGCTGAGTGCACATGAAAGGCGAGCACGCGATGCCGGGAACCCGGCGGCGCTCCTCCCTGATCGCACTCGGATGTGCGTTTGTAGCCCTGGTTGCGCTATACCTGTACACTGATCGGTCCGCGGGCCCAGGCGGCCGATTCGGCGGGCAAGAGGGCCCCGTCGCCTGGCGGCTGGACCCGGTGCCTCTGATGACCGTCGGCGACACCGAGGCGGATCCGCTCTTCGAGGTCACCGGAATCGCGATTACGGACGGCCACGTCGTGATCGCGCAGGAGAGTGAGGGCACGCTTCGCTTCTACGACCGGACGGGCACCCTCGAAGAGACGGTTGGGGGGAGGGGCGAGGGACCCGGTGAGTACGGCAGCCTCGACTGGATGCGGCGCGTCGGCGGCCATCTCTTCGCGTATGATCGCTCTGGACGTGAAGTCTTGAGATACGGCCTGGACGGCCATTTGCTGGGTTCGGTCGCCCTTTCTCCACCGGAGGAGTATCTGCCAGGGTTTTCGGCGTTGGGGGTGTTCCCGGACGGTTCGGTGCTGGCCGAGAAATGGTATCTGCATTGGCCGACGGGGCCGGAAGTCGCGCGCGCGCCTGCTGCGCTTCTGCTCTTCGACGAAGAGGGCGACTTCGCGCACCGGCTGCTCGAAATGGCGGGTCCTGAGATCTGGTACGAGCCCGTGGGCACCACCGGGCACAGGCAGATGCTGCGGTTCTTCGGCCGGATAAGCCACGCGGTGGTCGTCGACTCCCTGTTCGCAGTGCTGGAAAACGACTCCTACGACATCGCCGTGTACGGGAGTGACGGAGTCGTCCGGGACACGCTTCGACCTGCGGGCGTGCGGGAACCGACACCTTTGACTCGATCCCAGGCGGACTTCTCCCAGCAGGCCGTGCTTGATTCATGGGACGCGGAGCTGGGTGAGGGCCGCGGTGAAGTGGAGCAAAGCCTTGCGGCCATGGGCCCTCCCGAGCACCTCCCTCCCTACGGCTGGTTGTCCCTGGTAAACCCGCATCACAGCCCGATGACGACGGCGGACGGGCTTGTGTGGGCGCTTCGCTACGGTGGGCTGCCCCGCGAGGATGGCGGCATGAATGGCCCGGAATGGTTCGTGTTCCAGCCGGGCGTGGGCCAGATCGCCACCTTGTCCTCGCCGGACAACGTCGTGCTCGTGGACGTGGCGGGCGACCTGGCCGCGGTGATACGGCGCACCGACCTCGACGAGGAGATTGTCGAGTTGAGGCGGATTGTGGGGAGGTAGGGTGTCTTACATGCCGTCCAGGAGAGGCCCATGGGCCTGAACATCAAGAATGACGAGACCTGTCAGCTCGCGCGTGAATTGGCTCAGCTGACCGGTGAGACCATGACCCGGGCCATCACGGTCGCGTTGCGCGAACGCCTTGCACGCGAGACGCGTCGGCGCGACCTGGATGCCCGTGTGGGCGAGTTGCTTGCGATTGGCCGGCGCTGCGCAGCATCCCTGGAACCGGGGCCGTCTGCCATGGAGCATGGTGACGCGCTCCATGACGATCTGGGCCTGCCCGGGTAATCGCCCACAGCGGAACCCACCTCCCGCGCGGGGGGTACCATCAAGGTCCGCGACCGTCCACCCGCAATCCCCCCGGTGCCATGCGCAGCATGCTGTTCACCCTGTCCGGCTTCCTGGCCGCGACCGCCCTGCCGCCACCCGTCGGCGCACAGACTCAGTCGCCCCCCGACGCCTCGGCATGGACGGTCGCCTCGCAACCCCTGATGGTCATCGGAAGCCTCGAAGCCGACACCGGTGGAGAATTCGCGGCGATCGTCGACGTGGTTCGCGGCCCGGACGGGACCCTCGCGGTGTTTGACGGCATGCTGTCGTCCATCAGCTTCCACTCGCCCGACGGGGCTTTGGTGGCCGTGACGGGCCGGCGGGGCGAGGGACCCGGAGAGTTCCAACGAATCACCCGTGCCGTCGCTGACCCGCAGGCTCGGCTCTTCGTCTTCGACCAGGGGCACCAGCGGATCACCGAGTTCACCTTCGACGGCACCCGCATGGGAGACACCCGGCTGACCCGCGGACCGGCCGACCGCCAAATCGGGGGCGTGGGGCGATTCGCCGACGGAAGCTGGTACGCCTGGGAATCCTATATCGCGCCGTCCAGCTAGGTTCGAGGAAGTCCAGTAGCGCGACTGAAGTTGTTGACATTCCGTTACTTATGTTATACTGCCGTGTCAGGGCGTTCACCGTGTTCCAGTACGGAAAGGGTGATCGGCGGGGTGACGACGAAAGGGTGACTAGATGGGCAAACACGGCAGAAAACTCACCGCCGCCTTCGTGCGGAGCGTCCGGGAACCGGGCCTGTACTGGGACGAGCACGGCCTCGTGCTGCGCGTCAAGCCGTCCGGCTACAAGCAGTGGATCCAGAGGCTGTTCATCCACGGCAAGCGCAGGGAGCTGGGGCTCGGTCCGCTCCGCCTCGTGACGCTGGCCGAGGCGCGGGACGCGGCCGTTGCCAACCGCAAGGTGGCGCGGGCGGGCGGCGACCCGAGGACGAAGCGGCGCAGTTCGGTGCCGACGTTCGAGCAGGCGGCGGCCAAGGTGTTCGCCATGCACCGGGCGAACTGGACCGAGAGGCACGCGGGCCAGTGGATCGCGACGCTTCGGACCTACGCATATCCCGGTATCGGGGGCAAGCGGGTGGACCGGATACGGTCGGCGGACGTGATGGGCGTGCTCATGCCGATCTGGAACGACAAGTACCAGACGGCCAAGCGGGTACGGCAGCGGATCTCGACGGTGATGCGGTGGGCGATCGCCCAGGGCTACCGGGTGGACAATCCGGCGGGCGACGCCATCGGGGCGGCGCTGCCCAAGCCGCCCCGCATCCAGAAGCACTACAAGGCCCTTCCGTACGATCAGGTCGCGGGCGCGGTCGCGACCGTGCGGCGGTCCGACGCGCGGCTCTCGATCAAACTGGGCATCGAGTTCCTCGTCCTGACGGCCTGCCGGTCGGGCGAGGTGCGGGGAGCGCGGTGGGAGGAGATCGACCTCGAAGGCGGGGTGTGGACGATCCCGGCGGAGCGGATGAAGAGCCGCCGGGAGCACCGGGTGCCGCTGTCGGGGCGCGCGGTCGAGGTTCTGGCCGAGGCCAAGGCGGACGCCCGCCGCTCGGAGTTGGTGTTTCCGTCGGCGAGGGGACTCACGCTGACGAGCATGGACTTCAGCGGCCTGCTGAAGACGCTCGGCATCGGGGCCGTGCCGCACGGGTTCCGGTCGAGCTTCCGGGACTGGGCGGCGGAGCGCACCGACGCGCCCCACGCGGTCATGGAGGCCGCGCTCGCCCACGCGGTCCGGGACAAGGCGGAGGCGGCGTATGCCCGCTCCGACCTCTTCGAGCGCCGCCGCGTCCTCATGGACCAGTGGGCCGAGTATCTGGCCAACGGGCTCGACAGGCTGTAGTCAGGCGGCTTTGCGGACAGGTGCGGCTGGAAACGCGAACCTGACAAGGTATCGCGTTGAATGGAGCCTTGTTGCCGGGGTTCTTGGGATCAGGACCACGCTTCGGACTGGATCGAGGCGGGCTGGTTGCGCTTCACGCGGCCGTCCTAATTTATTGGCTCATGAAATGCTGGGGATCATCAATCGAGCAGGTGCTGCGGTTGGAAAAGCCCCTTGGCATGTGGAGTTCGCTCGCTGACACGAGAGGGGTAGGCGCCATGCCGGCCGGCCGTGGCAGGATCCGCCTGACGATCGCAACGATCGCGTTGGTCGTGCTCCAGAGCGCGGTTGCGTCGGCCGTGCAGGGCCAGGTGGTGCGGGGCAGGCTCGTCGAGGATGGGGACAACGCGGCCATTGCAGGGGCGATGATCACCCTGATGGACCGGTCCGGCCGCGGCGTCGCGCGGATGCTTACGCGGAGCGGTACAGGCGTGTTCGAGTTGCGGGTCCCCACCCCCGGCGAATACCGGTTGCGGGCCGAGCGGATCGGGTATGGCACCACGTACTCGGCATTCTTCAGGATCTTCACCCGCGACACCCTGACGGTGCAGATGGCCGCGCCGATCGAGGCGATTTCGCTGGCGGAAATCAACGTGTCCGTCCGTCCCCAGTGCCATCTGCGCCCCGAGGAGGGGCTGGCCGTCGCCAGAGTCTGGGACGAGGCGCGCAAGGCGCTCGCGGCGGCGGAGTGGACGCAGGAGCGAGGCCTCTACCGGTACGAGATGCTGGGCATCAAGCGGTTTCTCGACGAACACGGACGCAGGGTGGAGGCCGAGGATCGAACCTATGGACAGGCCCTCGTGTCCGTCCCGTACGTCGCCCGCGCAGCCGACTCTCTCGTGCACGGAGGATTCGCAAGGTTCTCGGCCGATGCGTCGGAGTTCTGGGGTCCGGACGCCGGAGTTCTTCTCTCCGATCCGTTTCTCGACACGCACTGCCTGCGGATCCGGTCCGGAGCCGGCGGACTCGTCGGGTTGGAGTTCGAGCCGGTGCCGGACCGGAACGTGGCGGATATCTCGGGAACGATGTGGCTCGACGCGGCGACGGCGGAACTCCAGCGGGTGGACTATCGCTACGTGAATCTCCCCGTGCCCGATTGGCTGATGGATGCGTCTCCCGGCGGCACGGTGAGCTTTCGCGGCCTCCCGGACGGCACCTGGATCGTCACCTCGTGGCACATCCGAATGTTCACGGCGGGTGAGACCGAGCACCCGCTTACGGGCCAACCCGCCGCCACCCTGGAGGGCGTCGCCATCACGCACGGCGAGGTGCTTCGGGCTCATGGCGACGCGGGCGTGGTCTTCGAGGGACGCCGGGGGAGGCGCGTCGTGGGGACCGTCGTCGACTCGCTTGGAGTTGGGCTGCCGAACGCGCGTGTCTACGTGCAGGGATCCGGCACGGAGACGCAAACCGATGCCGAAGGACGATTCGAGCTGGATCACCTGGGCGTCGGCACTTACGCACTCCACTTCACGCATCCGTACCTGGAGCAGTTGTGGTACGAACCCGCGTCCGTCGAGGTGGAAGTGGAACCGGATGTCGACAGTCCGGTTGAGGTCCGGTTCGAAGCGCCTTCGATGAGCGATGCCCTTTCCGAGGTCTGCGGTCGAGATGGCCCACCCGGTGTTCCCATGGTCTCCGCGGCCGGCACCGCCGTCTGGCGAACGGGCGTTCTCACCGGGAGGGTGACGGACACGGACGGAAACCCGATCGAGGACGCGACGCTTCACCTGCTGACGAGGGCATCTGACCCTCGGCTCTTCGCCAGGGTCAGGGATCCGAGCACCATCAACGTCGAAGAGCAGCGGAGCCGCTGGACGGAAAAAAGCAGCTCGTCCGGCTTCTACAGAGTGTGCTGGCTGCCCTCCGGCGTTCCGATCGAACTGGTGGTGCTCGGCAAAGACGAAGAGGTGGACCAGGACGCGCTCGACGCTGCGCTGAGTCTCGCCGACCTGTTTCCGGGTCGCGTCACGACCCTGACCATTGACCCCGCGTCGCCGCAAAGAGCGCTGAATCTGCGGCTGGAGGTTGGGGGGCGCGATGACCCCTACTAAGCGAACCCCCTGTATCGTCGAGGGCCCCGCCAAGGGCTGGCTCACGCACTTATGGTGTGTCAG
>CAZRQE010000120.1:0-9584 GCA_964602175.1 uncultured Gemmatimonadaceae bacterium
CGCCCACCCCCAGGGCACGCGCTTCCTCCGCCACCCCGACGTCGGCCCCACCCATATCGTCTTCACCCACGCCAACGATCTCTGGAAGGTCGCGCGGGACGGCGGCGACGCGATCCGCCTCACCAGCTCGGACGGCGCCGAAACCGACGCCGCCTTCAGCCCCTACGGCCGCTGGATCGCATTCACCGGCCAGTACGACGGCAACACCGACGTCTACCTGATCCCGGCCACCGGCGGCCAGCCCCGGCGCCTCACCTGGCACCCCTCGCAGGACGCGGTCCAGGGCTGGACCCCCGACGGCGACATCCTCTTCCGCTCGGGCCGCGACGGAGTCCCCACCCAGCTCTGGAAGTTCTATACCGTTGCCCCTTCCGGCGGCCTCCCCACACCCCTCGCCCTCCCCCAGGCCTACCTCGGCGGCATGTCCTCCGACGGCGCCTGGCTCGCGTACCAGGAGATCGGTTACTGGGACCCCGAGTGGCGCAACTACCGCGGCGGCCAGGCGCAGCCGATCGGCATCGTCTCCACCTCGAACTGGGAACGCACCACGCCCTCGTGGGAAGGCGAACGCCACATGGACCCGGTCTGGATGGACGGCGTCGTCTACTACATGTCCGAGCGCGACTGGGCCAGCAACGTGTGGTCCTTCGATCCACGCACCGGCGACGAGCGCCAGGTCACCCGCCACGCCGACTTCGACGTGAAGTCGCTGGGCGCGGGCGACGGTGTGGTGGTCTACGAGCAAGCCGGCTATCTGCACGAAGTCGATCCGGCCACGGGATCCTCCCGCCAGCTGGTCATCAACGTGGCCGGCGACATGAACTGGTCACGCGCGCGCTGGGAGTCCGTCGCAGCCGGCCAGCTGCGCGACGCCCGCCTCTCGCCCACCGGCAAGCGCGCGCTCTTCGAGTGGCGGGGCGAGCTCTTCAGCGTGCCCGCCGAGGAGGGTTCGTGGCGCAACCTGACCCGCAGTCCCGGCGTGGCGGACCGTCACCCGGTGTGGTCGCCGGACGGGTCGCGCATTGCCTGGTTCAACGACGACGGCGACGAGTACGCGCTGGTGATCGCCGATCAGGACGGTTCGAACCGGCGCCGCATCGAGATTGACGAGCCGTCCTTCTACTTCCGTCCCGAGTGGTCGCCCGACGGGACCCGGCTGGCCTTCACCAACACCCACTACCAGGTGCTGGTGCTCGACCTGGAGTCGGGTGACGTGGAGCACATCGACACCGACCGCTACGCGCACCCGCAGCGCAGCATGAACCCCGTCTGGTCCCCGGACTCCCGCTGGCTCGCCTACGCCCGCCGCCTGGACAACCAGCTTCGCGCGATCTTCGTCCATGACACCGAATCGGGCGAGACGCGCCAGCTCACCGACGGCATGTCCGACGCGATCACCCCGGTCTGGGACGAGTCCGGCAAGTACCTCTACTTCCTCGCGTCCACCGACTTCGGCCTCAACACCGGATGGCTGGACATGACCTCCTACGACCGTCCGGTCACTCGCACCCTCTACCTTGCGCTGCTGGGCGCCGACGAGCCGTCTCCGTTTCTGCCTCGGAGTGATGAGGAGGAGGGAGGGGGAGGGGAGAGCGACGAGGAGGCTGGAGGCGGGGAAGAAGGCGAGAGTGAAGGACGCGAGTCCGGCGGGAGCGGCCGCAGTGGTTCCGGCGGCGACGACCCGCCCGAACTGACCATCGACTTCGAAGGCCTCTCCGATCGCATCATCGACGCCCCCGGCCTGGGCACGGGCGACTATGCGGGACTCGTGCCCGGCCCCTCCGGCACGGTCTTCGTCCTGCAGGGCGGCGGCTTCGGCGGCGGCTCGGTCCTCAAGTACTCCATCGAGGACCGCGAAGCCGACGACTTCCTGGAGCGGGGCGGCCGCCTCACCGTCTCCCACGACCGCACCAGCCTGCTCTACTTCAGCGGCGGCTGGCGCATCGTCTCCACCGCCCGCCCCCCCTCGGGCAACGACGGCGCCCTGGACCTCGCCACCCTCCGCGTCCGCGTCGACCCTACCGCCGAATACGCCCAGATGCTCCGCGACGGCTGGCGCTTCATGCGTGACTTCCTCTACGTCGACAACCAGCACGGCGCGCCGTGGGACGACGTCTGGGACTGGTACTCGGCGTGGCTCCCCGACGTGCGCCACCGCTCCGACTTCAACCACCTGCTCGACATGCTCTCCGGCGAGATCGCTGTCGGGCACTCCTACGTCAGCGGCGGCGACTACCCCGATCTCGACAACCCGCGCACCGGTCTCCTGGGCGCCGACCTCGCGGAGGAGAACGGGCTCTACCGCATCACCCGCATCTACGACGGAGGCGACTGGACTCCCGGCCTGGCCGGGCCGCTCTCCCATCCGGGCATGGATGTACAGGAGGGCGATTACCTGCTGGCAATCGACGGCGCCGAGCTGCGCGCGCCCACCAACCCCTACCGCCTCCTGGAAGGCACCGCCGGCCGCACCATCACCCTCACGGTGGCCTCCTCCCCGTCCACGGATGACGCCCGCGACATCCTCGTCGAGCCCACCGGCAACGAGGGAGCGCTCCGGCGCTGGGCATGGGTCGAAACCAACCAGGCCCGCGTCGACGAGATGAGCGGCGGCAGGCTCGCCTACGTCTGGCTCCCCAACACCGGCCAGGGCGGCTACCAGTACTTCAACCGCATGTACTACGCGCAGCAGGACCGCCAGGGCGCGGTCATCGACGAGCGCAACAACGGCGGCGGCTCGGCGGCCGACTACATCGTCGACATGCTGGACCGCGAGCTCACCGGCTACTTCAATTCGCGCGCGGGAGACCGCAAGCCGTGGACCCAGCCGATGGCCGCCCTTTTTGGGCCGAAAGTCATGGTGATCAACGAGCGGGCGGGCTCGGGGGGCGACCTGCTGCCCTACCTGTTCCGCTTCCGCGGGATCGGGCCGCTGGTGGGCACCAAGACCTGGGGCGGACTGGTGGGCACGTGGGACACGCCGCCCCTCATCGACGGAGGCGGATTCGTGGCGCCCCGCGGCGGCTTCTTCGACGTGAACGGGGAGTGGGCGGTCGAAGCCGAGGGTGTGGCCCCCGACATCGAAGTGCGCAACGATCCCGCTCCGGTGATCGCCGGGGGCGACCCGCAACTGGAGGCGGCGGTGCGCGAGGCGTTGCGCCTGCTGGAAAGCGGCGGCAGGGTCATCCTCGAGGACGAACCGCCGCCGCCGGTGCGGTGGCGCCGGCCCGGCCGGTGAGGCGGGAGCACGCCAGGATTGCGGATCCGCGAGTCAGAATGGAAACTGGAGATGACAAGATGACAACCAGAGTTGACTTTCACTCCGCCGGGAAAGGGCGGACGGAATCCCATGATCGAAAGGACGAATCATGAAACGCTGGGGACTGTTCCTGTTGCGGGTGACCATCGGGTGGCTACTGGTCCTGTGGGGCATCGACAAGTTCCAGGACGTGGCGCACGGCCAGGCGGTCGCCGAGACGTACTACTTCGGCATCGGGACGCAGGCCGTGCTTCTGAAGATCTTCGGCGCGGCGGAGATTCTGCTCGGCGCGTTCGTCGTCCTCGGGCTGTGGCGGAAGAGGGTGTACCCGCTGATGTTCGCGATCCTTCTCATCACGGCCGTCGGGGTCTGGAAGTCCATCATCGACCCATGGGGCTGGTTCCTCGAGGGCTCCAGCGTGCTCTTCTACCCGTCGGCCATCATCGCGGCCGGGGCGCTGCTGCTCTGGGGCACGATGGATGAAGACGTGATGTCGCTTGACGCGGTGACGGCCAGGGACTAGCGTGGCGACCATGGCCGCTCCGGTGCTCCTCCTGTCGGCGGGCGATCCTTCCGAGTACGGCCCGGCCCGTCCCCCGCCGTTTACACCACAGGAAGCCATGACGCTGCCTGCCTGACCCCAACCGAGACGAATTCGATGTCACACCACGCGTGCAGGCCGTTCCTTTCTCTGCCGGCGGTTTTTCTGCTTCTGGCTGGCTGCGCCAGCTCGGATGCGCGCGAGCTGACGGGACGCTACTCGCTGGAATCGGCCGCTTCCGATCAGTGGACGGGCGGGGCCATGTTGACTCCGCCGGCGATCACGGGTGTCCTGCTGATGACCCAGGGCCGCTTCGGGCAGGAGGGGGCATATGGGTCCGCCAAGATGGAACTGATCCTCTCCTCCGGACCCATGAGCGGCCAGAGTGTCCACTGGAACGGGAGCTACTCGAATCATCCCGGCGGAGAAATGCGGATGAGACTGATGGAAATCAGATTCGAGGGAGAGCACATCGTGGACGACGATCTCCTGACCATCACGTTGTCGGGCGAGTTTTCCGGGCCCGGGCCCTCCCCTGTCGGGACACTCGTCTGGAAGCGCGAACCGGATTCGTGAGCGCGACGAGCGACCGCCGGCGGGACGAATCCCCGGTTGGCCCGGCGGGCCGGTAGCCGACGCCGCGCCCCTCCGACTCGCCAGAGCCCTTCCGGCACCCTATTATTGCGCCAGACAGCGACCAAGTCCTTCCCGGCCAGCGAGGTGCGAGATCCCATGTTGGAAGCCGAGGTCATCCAATCGAGACGAGGCGGGTTCACCCGCCGCAAGTTCATCAAGGGAGTGATCGCCGCGGGCGCCACCGCCTCCGCCACGGGATACCTGTTCCGCGGCAGCGGGGTGCTCGCGCCGATGCTCTCCGCGCAGGGCGCCGTCGAGCGCCTCGTCACCCTCAACATCAACGGGCAGCAGCGCCGGGTGGACGTTCCCAAGCAGGAAACGCTCGCCATGACGCTGCGCTACCAGCTCGGCCTGACCGGTACCAAGCTGGGCTGTGACCGGGCCGAATGCGGGGCGTGCACGGTGCTCATCGACGGGGTCACGCACTACGGCTGCTCGATCCTGACGCACTCGGTGCGGGGCCGCGAGGTCAGGACCATCGAGGGGCTGGAGGAGAACGGACAGCTTCACCCCGTGCAGCAGGCCGTCCTGGACGAGGGCGGGTTCCAGTGCGCGTTCTGCGCTCCGGGCTTCACGATGAGCATGGTGGGGATGCTGGCGAAACACCCGAATCCGACGCGCGAGGAGGCCGCGCACCACCTCTCCGGCAACCTCTGCCGCTGCGGCGACTACGACAAGATCCTGAACACGGCGATGCGGGCGGCCGAGCTGTCCCGTTCGCGGGCCTGAAAGGGGACCAGAGATGGCTGAGAACGTAATCGGCACCGACATCTCCCCGCCGGATCTGCGGGCGAAGATCACGGGGCAGGCCCGCTACGCAGAGGATTTCCACGCGGAGGGGATGGTCTTCGCGAAGCTGCTGCTGAGCCCGATGCCGCACGCACGGGTGCTCGGCGTGGACGCGAGCGCGGCGCGGGCGATGGAGGGCGTGCTGGGGATCCTGCGGGCCGACGAGCTGCCGGTGCAGGCGGAAGGAACGCGCGAAGGCGCGCTGACGGACGAGCCGAAGTACGAGGGCGAACCGATCCTGGCGGTCGCGGCGGTCGACGAGACCACCGCGGCGGCGGCGGTCGAGGCGATCCGCGTGGACCTGGAGCCGCTTCCCTTCGTTTTGGACCCGCTCGATAGCCTGCGCGAGGGCGGGCCGGACGCGCAGGTGGGCGGAAACATGGCGGGAAGGGGCGAATTGTCGAGCCTGAAGTGGCCCGCCTCGGTCTTCGAGGAGGCGGGGGCGAACAGGCTGCCGATGGGCGAGGCCCCGGCGGAGTGGTCCATCGGCGACATCGACGCGGGCTTCGCCGAGGCGGATGTGGTCGTCGAGGAGACGATCGTGCACCAGTCGGTCACCCACCACCCGATGGAGCCGCGCTCCTGCATGGCTTACTGGCAGAACGGGAAGCTGTTCCTGCACGGGTCGACCCAGAGCACCGAGCGCACGCGGGGCAACGTGGCGCGCATGGCCGGTGTCGAGCCGGACGACGTGGTGTTCATCGGCGAATACTGCGGCGGCGGCTTCGGCAGCAAGATCTCGGGGTCGCCGATCATGGCGGTGCCGGCGGTGCTGTCGCGCAAGATCGGCCGTCCGGTCATGCTGCGCATCACCCGCTACGAGGAGAACTACATCGGGCGGGCGCGGGCGGGATTCCAGGGCTGGGCGAAGATCGGCTTCCGCGCCGACGGCCGCATGACCGCGCTCGACCTCTACCTGGTGCAGGACAGCGGGCCCTACGGGGCCAGCGATTTCTTCACGGCCGGGACCGTGGCCACGGCGTCGTATCAGCCCGAGAACATGCGGTTCCGCGGCGTTGCGATTCTTACCAATACGCCGCCGCGCTCGGCGCAGCGGGCGCCCGGCGGCGCACAGATCGTCGCCATGCTCGAGCCGCTGGTCGACAAGGCGGCGCGCGAGCTTGACGTGGACCGTCTCGAGATCCGCAAGATCAATGCGCCGGACAGCGACAACGGCTGGCTGGGCCCGCAGCAGGGAGGCTTCACCAGCGCGTACGTGCGCGAAGCTCTCGACCTGGGCGGCGAACTCTTCGGCTGGGAAGAGAAGAAGCAACTGTCCGGTCAGCGCAACGGTACGAAGGTCACCGGTGTGGGGATCGGCCTGAGCCCGTTCACGGCGGGCAGCACCGGCCGCGACGGGCTGCTGGTCATCCGCCCGGACGGCAAGCTTTACGTGCACCAGGGGATCGGAAACCTCGGCACGCACTCGATTGCCGATACCGCGCGTCCCGCGGCTGATGTCCTCGACCTCTCGTGGGACCAGGTGGTGATCGTCTGGGGCGACACCAGCAAGCACCTTCCCTACAGCACGGTGCAGGCGGGCAGCCAGACCACGCACGCCCACACCCGCGCCAACCACGCTGCCGCGACCGCAATGGTCGGTCTGCTGCAGGAGCTTGCGGCCCGTGAGCTGGGCGGTTCGCCGAGCAGCTACCGGGTCGCGGACGGCCGGGTCTTCCGCGCCGGGAACCGCGCGGCCGGTCTCAGCTTCGGCGAGGCGGCCCGTGTCGCGATGGAGCTGGGCGGCAAGTTCAGCGGCGGCGAGTACCCCGAGGACCTCAACGACGCCACGAAGGCGGCCGTCGCGGGCCTCGCGGGCGAGGGCCTCATCGCGGCCGCGCGGGACAACTACGAGCGCGCCGGTTCCGTCTACACCTGGGTCGCCACCTTCGCCCAGGTCGAACTCGACGTCGAGACCGGCGAGGTGGAGATCATCGACCTGGCTTCGGCCACCGACTGCGGCACGGTCATGCACCCGCGCAGCCTCGCGGGCCAGACCAACGGCGGCGTCTTCCAGGGGATCGGGATGGCGAAGGGCCAGCGCTGGGTCTTCGACCCCAAGTGGGGCATCCCATTCACCAAGCGCTTCTACACGGCGCGCCCGCCCGGCATCCTCGACGTGCCGCCGAGCCCTCGCTTCGCGGCCGTCGACAAGGCCGACCCGCATACGCCGGTGGGCGCCAAGGGCATCGGTGAGCCTCCGGTGGGCGCCGGCGAGGCGGCTTACGTCTGTGCGGTGGCCGACGCCATGGGCGGGCTCTGCCTGTGCCGGACCCCGCTCACCGCCGACATGATCCTCGCGGAGCTGGAGGGCCGGCCGCGGCCCTACGGCCTGCTGGACACCCACGTTTAGAAGGGGAAGGAGACCTAAAGTGGCTGTCATGCGTGACATGATCCCGCCGTTCGAGCTCTTTCAGCCGGCGGGCGTCGACGACGCGGTGCGCCTCATGCGGGAGCACGGCGACAAGGGGTGGGTGCTGGCCGGGGGACTCGACACCTTCGACTGGTTCAAGGACCGGATCAAGCGTCCCGAGGCGGTGATCGACCTCGGGGGCGTGGATGAACTGAAGGGCATCGCGGTGGTCGGCGACGGGGGACTCGAGATCGGGGCCATGACGAGTCTCACGGACGTTGCCGAGAACGGGGACGTGCGGAGCGGCTACCCGCTGCTGGCCGAAGCGGCCGGACTGGTCGCCACCCCGCAGATCCGCAACCAGGGCACGCTCGGGGGGAACATCGTGCAGGATACCCGCTGCTGGTACTATCGGAGCGGGTGGCCATGCTACCGTGCGGGAGGCAACATCTGCTACGCCGCCACGCGGCGCTCCATGAACCGGGAACACTGCATCGTGGGCGCGGACCGCTGCGTCGCGGTCAACCCCTCGGACACCGCACCCGCACTCGTCGCCCTCGACGCCGAGATGGTCGTTGTGAGCACATCCGGCGAGCGGACCTACCCGGCCGTCGACTTCTTCATCGGCCCGGACATCGACATCGAGCGGATGACCGTGCTCGAGCCCGGCGACCTCCTCACCCGCATCGTGCTGCCCGCCCCATGGGAGGGTGCCCGGTGGTACTTCGAGAAGATCCGCGACCGCAAGTCGTGGGACTTCTCCCTGGTGAGCGTCGCGTCGATGATCAGCGTGCAGGGCGGCGTGATCCAGGACGCGCGGATCGTGGTGAACAGCATCGCCCCGTACCCGGTGCGCATGGGTGCGGTCGAGGCTGCGATCCGCGGACGCGAGCCCAGCGACGAGACCGGACAGATGGCCGGGGAGATCGCGGTCGAGGATGCCCGCGCGCTCCGGCACAACGACTACAAGATCGCGCTCACGCGGAACCTGGTGAGGCGGTCGATTCGGGACGCAGCCTGATATGGAATTCCTTCGGCGGGCACTGAACCCCTGGGGCGAGGACGTCCCGATCGGGGTTTCCTGGGACCTGATCTGGGCGGCCGTGATCATCGGCGCCGTCTTCGTGGTCGTGCACGCGCTCATGGTGCCCAAGAAAGTGGGGACGGGCGAGGTCGACCCCGACGAAGCCAGGGGGCTCCCTGACAAGCTCCAGCGTCACAAGCCCGGCGCACGCGGATTCCACTGGTCGATGAGCGCCACCATGTTCGCGCTTCTGATCACCGCCTTCTTCCCCGTGATCGGAATCCAGTTCCCCTGGGTCACTATCCACTGGATCGCAGGCGTCCTCCTCATCCTCACGGTCATCTACCACATCTACCACGTCTTCGCGAAGCAGGACTTCTGGACGATGTGGATCGACCGCCGCGACATCGAGGAGGGCAAGGAGGGCCTGAAGGCGGCCCTGGGCAAATCCGACGCCGAACGCCCGCGCGCCGGCAAGTATCCGGTCGATCAAAAGATGTTCCACCACGTCGCCATGGTCGCCACACTCGGCGCCGTCGTCACCGGCGTCCTGATGATGTTCCGGATCGACAACTTCCTCTGGGCCGAGCGGACCTACATGTTCAGCGACGCCACCTGGGGCTGGACCTACGTGATCCACGGCGTCTGCGGCATCGGCCTGATCTTCCTCGTGATCGCGCACGTCTACTTCGCGATCCGTCCCGAGAAGCGGTGGATGACCTGGTCGATGATCAACGGCTGGATCGACCGCGACCGCTACCTGGAGAACCACGATCCGGCGCGCTGGACGGTGGCCGAAGCGGGATCTCCCGCGGCCGAAGCCGAGGGTGATTAGGGGGGTGGGACTACAGAGCGACGGGTTTCTCCCCGCGACCTGGTCCTTCAGCGGGGTGCCCCGCCGGTGAGCCGCGACGAGCTGAAGGCGCGCATCGACGCCATTGAGGAAGGGTACGAGTTCTTTCTCGCCTACGCGGCCCAGGGG